>NZ_JBHVFU010000030.1:0-97245 GCF_042801455.1 Streptomyces sp. NPDC057565
CCCCGATCTTCGACCTCGTCGACTACGGCATCGTCGGCGACCTCTTCCAGGTCGTCCCCCAGCTCACCGAAGAGGTCAACTCCCGCAAGGGCTGATGCCCGTGCAGCAGCGTGTCGCGCGGCGGATCCGCACGACACGCTGCTCACCGGCTCGGACCCGCCGCCCGTCGCTGGTCGTGCAGTGGCACAGACACGGGAAAGGCGGGGGAAGCAGGCACTGCCCGTCTCCCCCGCCTTCGGTATCCGTGATCAGCCTGCGGCCGCCTCTTCGATGAAGTCCGTGACCGGGCCGGGCTGGGAGGCCAACGAGGCGTGGCCCGCTACCAGTTCAATGGTCTTGCGCGGATTCATGCGCTGGGCCATACGACGTTCGTTGTCGGGGTGGATCATGCGGTCCGCGGTGGAGACCTGGTACCAGCTCGGCTTCGCCCGCCAGGCCGCCGAGGTGACATTGTCGCCGAACGTCGATGCCAGCGGAGCCTTCTGCGTCACGGCCATGACCAGCGCCTCGTCGGCCGGCAGGTCCTGCGCAAAACTCTCGTGGAACTTGTCCTGCTCGATCCACAGGTAACCGTCGGAGTCCGGGACGAGGTTCTCCACGGCGGCCGGCGGCATCTCCTCGCTGATCCCACCGGGGCTCTCCCCGGCGTCCGGGGCGAACGCGGCGATGTAGACGAGACCCTTCACGTTGGGCAGGTCTCCGGCCTCGGTGATGACGGCCCCTCCGTAGGAGTGCCCGACCAGGAGCACAGGCCCGTCGATCTGCTGGACCATCTTGCGCGTGCGTGCGGCGTCGTCGACCAGCGAGGTCAGCGGAATCTCCACGGCGTGCAGGGAGCCGAAGCCACGTCTGTGCAGCTCGGTGATGACCTTGCCCCAGTGGGCGGCGCCTCCCCAGAAGCCGTGGACCAGAACTACGGCGGGTTTGTCATCCATGGCGTGTGCACCATTTCCCTCTCGCCGGGGGTCTGCTTGCATCGGCAACGCTAAGCGGACCGCCCAAGGGCCGCCACCGCACACAGATTCACTCGATCCTTTCCACGAGGCGGCCCCTGACCACGGCTTTCCGGCACGGGTCAGCTATCGGCCGGCGGCCTCCTCGCGTTCCAGCGCACGGATCAGGGCCTCGAACCCCGCGTCGACGCCTGCGGTGTCCCCGCTGGTCACCCGCTCCACCAGGAAGCCCCGGAGGGTCGCGAGGATCATCTCCGCGACCTCGTGCCTGCGTCGGTCGGACCAGTCCTCGGGACAGATGGACAGCAGGGCAGGCAGGTACTGCTGCGAGACCTCCCGGCCGGGCTCGGCATAGCGGACCGGGTCGTACATCGCCAGACCGATGAGCTGGTCGAGCACCCGCCGCAGCCCCGCGTCCTCTTCGCCGAGGTGCTGCCACATGGCACGCACCCGGTCCGCCAGCGTCCCGCCGCCCAACCCTTGTGCGGCAGTGGCGAACGCGTTGCCGATGTGCCGCTCGCGCAGCCCCGGGACCGCCTGTCGGAGCAGGTCGTCGGCTCCGTCGAAGTAATAGAGCAACACCTTGTGTGTGGTGCCGGCCGCCCGCGCGGCACGCCGGAGCGAGAAGTCCACGAGCCCGTTGACCATGAGGTCGTCGGTGACCCGTTCGAGCAGTTCGCGGCGCCGGGCCTCGCCGCGCGGCGACCCCGCCGATCGCCGGTAGCCGGCGCGTTCTGGTGAGCCGTCGCCGGCTGAGGTATTCACCCCTACAGCTTCCACGTTCGGACGCGCTGAACCGACTGCACCGTTCCTAGCCAGTGTGCGTGAGTGAGTCCTGGGCCCACTGCTGCGTACCGGGCGCATCCCGAGCGGTGTTGGATGCGCTGGGTTCCCGCGTTCGCGTCCCGTTCGGTGACGGCCCTCCGGGGGGCCGGTCCGTTGCGGGTGGGCGGGTTCCCTCACGCCCCCGGTCACCTGGCCCGGCCTGGGCGGTCCGATGCCCCGCACGATCACTCCGGTCGTGCGGGGGCGGTGCCGTCCGACGCCGGATCGGGTGTCCGAGGGCGCGTCGTCCGATCGCGATGCCCGCGGCATCGTGACGGGACATCTTTCGGTGCACGGTGACCAGCGGTTTCTGCCAGTGCTGGGCACCCCACCGGGAGGTGTAGGCGGGGTCGACCGCGACGATCGCAAGGCCGTGTTCGGCGGCCATCGACACCAGCCGGGCCCTCAGTTTCCCGGTCGGCATGCCGGAGATGAGCTGCCGGAACCGTTTGCGGCGGCCGTGCTTCTCCCGGGTCTTCTCGGCGGTGAAGTCGAGGTCTTCGATGCCGATCGCGGCGACACCGGCCTGCACCGCCCAGTGGATCAGGCGGGTCAGCGCGTGGCGGAGCTGCGCGTCGCGGTGACCGGCGGTCCCGGACAGGTCGTAGGGGAAGCGGTGCGGGTCTCCGATGGGGTTGCCGTGCCGGTCCAGCCGGTAGGCGGCGAAGTGGTCGGCGTTGGTGTCGACACCGATCATGCCCCGGGCGCGGGCGGCCTCCAGCGGGATGGTCTTCACGACGGGGCGCTGCCAGGACGCGGTGAGGTACCAGCGGCCACGCCCCGTATCGAGGTGGATGCGGTAGGCGACGGCCCGGTTCGCGGCGATGCGGTCGGCCCACTCCGCACCCCGGTGCGCAAACGCGATCCGGGAGGCGAGGACGTACCGGCCGTGCCCGGCGTTGGCCAGGTGCGCGAGCGGGGCAGGCAGTCTGATGGACACTTCGCCGTCCGGGGTGACGCGGATCGTCTCGTTCCCGAACCCCTTCCCCGACTCACCGTCCGCCGCAAGAAACCAGCGCCCCGCCTCCCAGCGTTCCCGCCACTGGCCCTCGGTGAGCCCGGCCTCGGCGAGGTGGTGGCGGGTGTTGAGCAGACGTCTGCCGCCCCGCACCACCCGCACCCGCCCGGCCTGCCACTCGGCAACAGCAGCGGCATGCCGTGCCTCCAGGGCCGCGAGACGTCGGGACTTGCGGAACCACTCGCCCTTGGAGCGGTAGCCGCCCGCGGCCCGCTTCGTTCCGGGTGCACCGATCGGGAGGGACAGGCGGTGCCGCAGCACTCTGATCCCGGTTTCCAGTGTCTGGATGTGTGCTGCCTGGCAACGGCGCGCGAGCGCCCATTGATCGTGGGTGGCCTTGGTGATCGCCCCGGCGATCCGCGACGACGACTCCTTCGTCAGGTCCCGCTTGCGCGCTGCCCAGGTGTCCGCGCTGTGCTCCAGACCGTCCGCGCAGCGGGCCTTGAGATCACGGGAAGCGAGCGCACCCTGATGCTCACCGACCGCGCGCAGGACTTCCTCGTCGTGGGGCGTGAGGTGCCCCAGACGGTCCCGGACCGCCACCCCGCAAGGCCCCGGCACCACGAAGGGCCCGGCCAACTCCCGCACACCACCCACCACATCACCCCCGCCCTCAAAGGCCAGCCACCCGCTGTCCAGCCCAACGAGCAGCAGCCGCCAAGGTCACCCATTCGACCCCAGAACCCCCGTTCCCGCCCCCACAAACCCGCTGACGGGACCCACTCCCGCACACCACCACTCACTTCAGCTCAGCAAACCGGCAGCAGCTCACAACCCCCGCGCGTCCGCGTGCGCGCCGCGGCACAACTCCGTGTCAGGAGTTGTGGAGTATTCAGAGGTTGGCGTCCAGGAACTCCCTGAACTGCGTCCGGTTCATGGGTCCGGTGCGAGTCGCCGTCACTTCCCCCTGCTTGATCAGGAGAAACGAGGGCGCGCCGGTGACCCCGTAGCGTCGGGTCGGTTCCGGGCACCGGACCATGTCGGTCCTGACGACGGTCAGCCGCTCCCCGTACGCGTCGGCCATCTCGCGCACGAGGGAGTCCATCTCCCTGCACACCTCAGCCACCTTCGCCCAGGTCCCGCAGAAGTACGCAAGCACCGGTGCGTCGGCCCTGGCCAGAACAAAGTCGAACTCAGCGTTCTCCAGCGGCTGGTGGACCCGACTCGCCATCGGCGCTCCTGAGGTGGTGATCAACACGGCAGTACCCATCATGACCTGCCCCTGCCACCGCAGCACGCGCGGGCCGGGCGGTACGCGATCGAGAATTCCCGCGTCGACGCCGGAACTGATCGTCGTCGGCGGAGGGAACCGGAGCCACCTCAGGGACGGCGCAGTGTCCGAGGCAGGACGAACCACAGGCCGGCGAACATGGCGACCGTAGCCGCAGTGATCACCACAGCCGCCGTGAGTCCGAGCACGACGTCCATGAGAAGCAAGGTGGCGCCGCTGAGCGCGAGTGCGAGAAAGACGAGACCGACTTCGGTGAGCCGGGCCGACAGGGCCACGATGCGCACCTTTTCGCCTTGGTGGAACAGCACCCGATGCAGCGCGACCGGGGTCGCGAGAATCGCGGACGACACCACGGCGAGCAGCAGCGTCACCACATAGGTGTAGCGCTCCATGGTGTCGAGCGTGGGAAACCTGCTGGTGAAGGCCAGGCCGAGGAGAAACGCGAAGACGATCTGCACACCGGTCTGGATGACCCGCAGTTCCTGCAGGAGTTCGATCAGATTTCGGTCGGCCTGTTCTTCGGAGGTCTCCTGACGGCCCTGCTGCCCGCTGTCGTCCCGCTCTGCTTCCACACACGGCATCCTCCCTCCCGCCTCCGGGATCCAGGGGCGCAACGCACCAAACCACCGCATCGGCGCACGGCATGTGGGCGAGGCCGTTGCAAGGACGCCACGGCCCACGACGGCGGGCCGTGCACAGGAAGTGAACAGGCTGAGCTCGCCCGGCACAGGGGCCCGATCCCGTGGCGGACCGGCTTGAAGCAGGCACAGTGCTCCATCATTCGGCGGAGGGTCCTCCGGCAGGTGGCCGGATTCGTCGCCGACGGGGGTCACAGCAGGTCTTCGATGGTGATGGGCAGCTTGCGGATGCGGCGTCCGGTGGCGTGGTGAATGGCGTTGGCGATCGCTGCGGCCGCGCCGACCTGTCCGACCTCCCCGACGCCCTTGACACCGAGCGGGTTGACGATCTTGTCTTCCACCTCGACGAGCTCGATCTCCACCTCGGGGGCGTCGGCGTTGACCGGGACGAGGTAGTCGCCCAGGTTGGAGGCGACCCAGCGGCCGCGGTTCGGGTCCATGTAGTTCGCTTCGAGGAGGGCTTGGCCCAGTCCCCAGAGCATCCCGCCCATGAGCTGGCTGCGGGCTGTTTTGGGATTGAGTACCCGGCCGGGGGCGAAGGCGCCGACCATCCGCCGGACCCGGGCGAGCGCGAGGTCGGGGTCGACGGCCACCTCGGCGAACTGGGCGCCGAAGGTCATCATCCCGTAGTTGTGGGTCTGGGGTCCGGGAGACCAGGCGCCGGCGGCTTCGACGTCGGGAAGGAAGTTGCGGTGGAGCAGGTCTCCGTAGCTCTCCCCGGTCTCCGGCCGGTCGCGCAGCATCATGCGGCCGTCCTGCACAGTGACGGTGCCGGGATCGGCTCCGTGCAACGGTGATTGTGAATCGGCGACGGCCTGGGCCACCAGCTGGTTGCGCAGGTTGGTGGCCGCGGTGTGGACCGCGGCGCTGATCATGCCGGATCCCGAGGAGCCGACCGCGGCCGCGATGGTGGGCAGAGCGGTGTCACCGCCCTCGAAACGGCAGCGTTCCATCGGGATTCCGAGGGCGTCGGCGGCGACTTGGGTCATCACCGTGGCGACCCCGGTGCCGAAGTCGGGGGTGGCGGCCTGAACCACGGCCGTGCCGTCGGAGTAGAGCCGGGCGCGCGCACGTTGCGGGTTGTTCGGCCCGTAGACGGGATATCCGGCGGTGGCCATGCCGTAGCCGATGAGCAGGTGGCCGTCTCGATGCGAGCGGGGTTCGGGGTTGCGCCGCTCCCAGCCGAAGCGCTCGGCTCCGCGCCGGTAGCACTCCTTGAGACCACTGCTCGACCAGGGGTTGCCGGTGCCTGGGTCCGTGTCGGTGTGGTTGCGCAGGCGCAGTTCGATCGGGTCGATGCCCAGTTGGTGGGCGAGGTCGTCCATCGTGCTTTCCAGCGCGAACATGCCCGTGGCTTCGCCTGGGGCCCGCATGAAGGTGGGCGTCATGGTGTTGGCGCGGATCAGCCGGTAGACACCTTCGTAGTTCGGGCAGGCGTAGATCTGGGAGGCGACCCCGAGGGAGGGTTCGGCCCAGTTATCGAAAGGCGAAGTGAGCGAGAGCTTGTGGTGCCGCAGCGCGGTGATGCGTCCCTCGCTGCTCGCCCCCAAGGTGATGTGCTGCTCCTGTTGCTCCCGGTGCCCGACCGAGGTGAACATCTGCTCACGGGTCAGGTTGAGCTTGACCGGGCGTCCGACGTGGCGGGCGGCGAGCGCGGCCAGGGCGGGGTGCGCCCAGATCATGGCCTTGCAACCGAAGCTGCCGCCGACGTAGTGGGAGATGACGCGGACATTCGACGGGGTCACGCCGAGCAGTGCGGCGACGGTGAGCTGGGTGGCGGCCACGCCCTGCGTGGCGTCGTAGAGGGTGAGCCGGTCGCCGTCCCAGGCCGCGGTGGTGGCCGAGGGCTCGATGGGGTTGTGGTTGTTCGCGGCGTAGGTGTAGGTGGCGTCGATGCGTACGTCGGCCTGGGTCAGCCCTGCCTCGACGTCGCCACGCTGGTTCCGCCCCGGGATGAAGCCTGCGAAGATCGCCTCGGGCTCGTAGGCCTCGTCACGTGCCTGGTCCAGTGTCGTGACCGACGACGTCTCCCGGTAGCCGACGCGGATCAACGCGCCTGCGTGCTGTGCGCGTTCCATGGTGTCGGCGACCACGAGGGCCACGGGCTGGCCTGTGTAGTGCACGACCTCGTCCTGCAGGGGGAAGAAGGTCTGCCCAGGGGCAGGCATGCCCGCGAGCGAGGGAAGCAGCGGCGGCTGCGTGGCGATCGCGGGCAGATTCTCATGGGTGAGGATCGCGAGTACTCCCCTGGCTTCCAGTGCCTCGGTGGTGTCGATGCCCGTGATCCGCCCACTGGGCACCTGCGCGCCGACCACGACGGCGTAAGCCATGTTGTCGAGGAGAAAGTCCGCTGAGTAGGACGCACCGCCGGTGACCTTGTGGCGGCCGTCGACCCGGTTGGCAGGCTGTCCGATCGCAAGGGGCGTGCTCATGACGGACTCTCCGTGCCGGTGGTGAGGGTCTCCAGCACGCGGACCATGGTCCGCCGGGCCAGCTCGACCTTGAACGCATTGAGCGGAGTGGTGCGGGAGGAGGCGAGTTCCTCGCGGGCGGCCCGCTGGAATGTCTCGCGTCGGGCCGGCGCTCCGCGCAGCAACTCCTCCGCACGGCGGGCCCGCCAGGGCTTGGTGGCCACTCCTCCGAGGGCCAGCCGCACGTCGCCGATGATCCCGTCCGCCAGAGTCACCGCGGCGGCGACGGAGGTCAGGGCGAACTCGTACGATTCGCGATCACGGACCTTCAGGTACGTGGAGCTACGGGCCGCGGGCAGACCCGGCACCTCAATGCCCACGACCAGCTCACCGTGTTCGAGCGGGTGCTCCATGTGCGGGGTCTCGCCGGGCAGGAGGAAGAAGTCGTCGATCGGGTAGACCCGACGACCGTGGGGCCCTTCCGTGTGGACGCGGGCGTCCAACGCCATCAGCGGCACGGCGACGTCCGACGGATGGGTGGCGATGCAGTGATCGCTGACACCGAGAACGGCATGACCGCGGTTGAAGCCGTCCAGGGCGCCGCAACCACTCCCGGGATCACGCTTGTTGCACGGCGACATCCCGTCGCGGAAGTAGCCGCAGCGCACCCGCTGCATCATGTTGCCCCCCATGCTGGCCATGTGACGCAGCTGTGGGGACGCGCCCATGACCAGTGCTTGGGCGACCATGGGGAACCGCTCGCGCACCGCGGCAGCCTCCGCCACGTCGCTCATGCGCGCCAGGGCGCCGATATACAGGCCGCCGTCGGGCCGCTCTTCGATCTGGGTGAGGGGCAGGTCGTTGATGTCCACCAGCCGGCGCGGCAGCAGGACGTTCTGGCGCAGCAGGTCGACTTCGGTCGTCCCCCCGGCCAGGAAGTCGCTGGTGGGGTCTGCGGCAACAGTGGCGACGGCGTCGGCGACGGCACTGGCGCGGGAGTAGCTGATGGGCCGCACGGCAGATCTCCCTAGGCCTGGTCACGGACCGCGCGAACGGCGGCCCGAATGTGCGGGTAGGCAGCGCAGCGGCAGATGTTGCCGCTCATCCACTCCCGGATTTCAGCATCGTCGGAGGCATGTCCCTCCTTGAGCAGCGCCACCGCGGACATGATCTGGCCGGGCGTGCAGTAGCCGCACTGGAAGGCGTCCTGCTCGATGAACGCGCTCTGCATGGCGTCCAGTTCATCCCCTTGGGCCAAGCCCTCGATGGTCGCCACCTCGTGTCCCTCGCAGGCGATCGCAAGGGTCAGACAGGCCAGCACCCGACGCCCGTCGACCCACACGGTGCACGCGCCGCAGGTTCCCTGGTCGCACCCCTTCTTCGCACCCGTCAGATGCAGGCGTTCACGCAGCGCGTCCAGGAGACTGACCCGCGGCTCGACTTCCATCGCGTGCTCGGCACCGTTGACCGACAGCGTGACCTTCACCGGGCCGGGCCCGCGTTCCGGCAGGACGGCGGCCTCGGCAACCCGGGAGGGGATATGGGATGCAGACACTGACGGACCTCCTCAGCCTATGGATTCATCCTGTTTCATTGCAAAGCGGACCGCCACTCGGGCGTCCAGTCGGCCTGACGATGCCGGGTCGACAATGCCTCGATGCTTCAACTCACAAGAGGCACAAAGGAGTTCAAGGATTCCGACGGAGTTGAACCATCGCCCGGCAGCATCAGGGCCGTGTTCCTCGCCTCTCAGCGCTCGCGGTCGAGGTCGGTCATCCGGTTCGACGGACAGCCGTCGCCTGCCCGCGGCACCAGCCGGTGTGAAGCGCTCGATCTGTGCCGGCAGTCCCGTGTCCATGAGCACGGACTCTGCTGCAGCCCCCGCGTCCGTGAGCCGCCCGGGGCGCCAGGCACCGAAGGTCCGTACGAGGTCGTCGCCACGGGAGAGCACCCACGCGGTGGCGACCTGCGCGACCGGTGCTTCGATGTCCTCGGCGACCGGACGCAGGACCTCGCCGGGTACGAGGTCCCTGTCGAGATCCTCCCGGGCACGGAATCCGGGCGTCGTCCGGTTCCATCGGCCGGTCCCCGGCCCCTTCAGGGGGTTTCGTCGTGGTCGGGGTCCGGTTCGGGCCGGAGAACCGTCCCTCGCCGCTCACCGGGACCCGTCACGCCGGGCTTTGGCGCGTCGTCCCGGGCATGGTCGCCGGAGATCACGCCTGGCACGGTCACAGCGGGCCCGGTGCCCCGGATCTCGGTCCAGCTCGGGGAGTGCAGGCCGGATGACAGCTGGGTGTGGGTGACCTCGGCGGGCCAGCGGGTCCCGGAGTCGAGGATCAAGCTGACGGCGCCCCGCAGCAGCAGTCCTTCACCGCCGGGCGCGGTCAGCCGGGCCGTCCAGGGCCGGTCAGGGTCTGCCGCGCTGTGCTCTTGGGCGACGGTGACCTCGGCCCACACCCGGACCAGGGTCCCGTCGCTGCGCTCCACCGTTGCCAGCCCCTCGTAGGGGTTCATACCCCCAGTCTGCGCCGACTCCGGGCCGTTGCGCAGCGAGGGGAACCCGTCGGCAGCACCCACCGGCCATGGCGGCTCGCAGGGCAGCTTCCCCTCAGGGCCCGTCCGGGGAAATCCGGCGCTGTCCCGGGTGGCGTGCGGGGCGTAGTGGGCGTATGCGTGGAGTGCATGCGGTGGCCGGTACGGGATGGTGCGTGGGGCGCGCGAATCGCCACCCGAGCTGCCGCGCACAGGACGGACAGGAGGAAAGGTGCGGTGTGATGCCGGCAGGATCCAGTCGTAAGCGGGAGCGGCAGTACGAGCACATCAAGGAGAGTGCCGAGAGGCGTGGTGTCTCCGAGGAACGTGCGAAGGAAATCGCCGCGCGCACCGTCAACAAGGAGCGGGCCCGCTCGGGAGAGGCGAAAACGGCGAGCAGGGCATCCCTGCGCGATCCGAAATCCGCCTCACAGCGTGGCGGTGAACGGTCCCATCGCGGAGCGCAGGGCCCCACCAAGGACCAGCTCTACGAAGAGGCGAAGAAGAAGAACGTCGAGGGCCGCTCGACGATGAACAAACAGGAGCTGCGCGAAGCACTCGGCCGCTGACAGCCCCTCGTGCGGGGGCGAGGAGACGAATCCTGATGACGCCTGCACGTCACGTCACTCCGGTGTGCGGTACACCGTGCTGGGTCAACCTCGTGACCCGCGACCTGCGCGCCACGCAGGACTTCTACACGACCGTTCTGGGATGGGAGTTTCGCCCGGGCAGCCTGGGAACGGGTTTCTCGGTCGCCTGCGTTCAGGGGCGACCGGTGGCCGGGCTGGCTGAGGTGGCGCCCGGCCTGCCGGTGGCCGGGGCGTGGACCCCGTACTTCGCCGTGGCGGACGCAGACATCACCGCAGCCCGGGCCCGTGAGCGCGGCGGCACCATCGCCGTCGGCCCGGTGCGCTTCGGCCTGGGCCGGGGCGTGATGGCAGCAGACCGCGACGGGGCCGTCTTCGGCTTCTGGGAAGGCCGCACCCTGCCCTGGTCGGCCGGCCGCGGCAACGCACCGGCCTTTCTCGAGCTGCGCACCCGTGACGCGTTCGACGCCGCCATCTTCTACGCCGAGATCTTCGACTGGGCCTCCGGCGAACCCGGCAGCTGCGAGGTCACCTACGCCTACGAGCAGGACACCGTCACCGTCCGCCAGGGCAAGGACACTGTGGCCACCCTGCGCGGAGGCGGCGTCGGGGAATCTCCTGACCCCCGCGTGCGGCCGCGCTGGCACGTGCACTTCCAGGTCGACGACGTGGAATCGGCCATCGTCGCAGCACGCGCGGCAGGAGGAACCGCAACCCCCGTGGCCCCCTCGCCCGGCGGCGGGACCGAATCCGTCATCAGCGACCCCGGCGGCGCCCTCTTCACCGTGTGGACCAGATCGGTACTCGCCGGGCCGATGACCACAGCCGACCAAGAACCGGTGTGACCGATACCGGGGACCGGCGATGGCGCCGCCGCACAGCCGGGATGGAGATCGCCGCAACCGGTGATGTGGTCCCGCGGCCGCCGTCCTCACACGATCGGCCGTCCCGGTGTCCGGGACCACCGAGGTGAGCAGTCGTCTCGCTCCGGCCGGCCTGGCGCGACGATCACCTCGCCAGAGGTCCCGTCGGAAAGGTACAGCCCGTCAGCGTGCCACCGCGCAGACTCCACCGGACCGTTTCCGGTGAGCAAGGATGATCGCCGAGACGGTCCCATCACGGGCCACGATCTCCCCTGCTGAGGGTCGTCCCGTCATCCCTGGCGGAACGGCGCTGTGCCCGGCCGGAGCGCACCTCCCCCGGCGACCTGTTCCACTTCTTGCCGGGGCACGACGACGCAGACGTCCAGTCGACCGCCGACGCGCAGACAAGGGCATCGTCGACCCGGCCTTCTCCTCGGGCGACGTACTCGCCATCGTGTCTTCCACGCCTTGAGCAGGGCGGACGCGACGCAATGAGCGAAACGCTCCGCCCCGCAAAAAACTACGCCTCCGGTGACCGTGCACGGTGAAGCGGCCCCACCTCGTCCTTCGCGGCAGGCGAACGCTCCCACTTCCCGGCTGTCTTCACCTCACAGTGGTGACCATGCTGAACCGAGTAGCCGTTCTTTCCGACATTCATGGAGTCCTGCCCGCGCTCGAGGCCGTGCTGGCCGAGCCGGAGGTGAGCGCCGCTGATCAGATCGTGCTCACCGGCGACATCACCGCAGGTCCGCAACCGACCCAGGTCCTGGACCTGTTGACCAGCCTCGGCAACCGGGTCATCTGGATCAGTGGCAACGCCGATCGCGAACTTCTGGAGTACCGCCGCGGGCAGCGCGACTCGATCCCCGATCCGATCGCCCCCTGGGCTGCCGAACAGCTGCGCGAGGACCACCTCGACCTCCTCGGCCGGCTGCCGCGATCACTCTCCCTGTCCGTGCACGGCCTGGGCAGGGTGCTGTTCTGCCACGCCACCCCCCGGGACGACGAAGAGGTCGTCCTGGTCGACTCGCGCCTCGATCGCTGGAAGGAAGTGTTCAGTGGGCTCGACACCGACATCCGCACCGTCGTCTGCGGCCATACCCACATGCCATTCGTCCGCCTGGCCCACGGCCGGCTGGTGATCAACCCCGGCAGCGTGGGCATGCCCTACGGACGGAGCGGAGCCCACTGGGCCATCCTGGGCCCTGGCATCGACCTGCGCGTCACCGACTTCGACATCGAGGCCGCCGTCACCCAGGTCAGCCAGGACTCCTCGTACCCCGAAATCGCGGAGTGGGCCGACTATTTCCTGCACGCGCGCGCAACCGACGCAGACGCTCTCGAAGCCTTCGGCCCGCGGGACGGACGCGAGCACGCAGGGTGACCGTCTCCTCTGTCTCCGACAGCAGGCGGCACAGCACCGACCACACCATCAACGATGACCTGCCCGTCTGTATCCCCTTCAGCGCACCGCCCTGATCCACTGCTCGGCGCCGGCCCGCCGGCAGAGGGAAACTCCCCCATCCGGCTCAACGTGGCGCCCCGATCTGTGGCGTTCTATGGTCGAAACTGACTGCCGGAGCGGAGCGTGAGCAGCGTCCGTGACGGTGGGTGCGATCGGTGAAGCGTCCCAGGAGCTGGACCCGCACATACATGGTCGTGAGCCGGACGGGGACCGTCGCCGGTGTGACGGCTCGGGAAAGTCAGCTGGGAGGAACCACGATGAGCACGTTCACCACTGCTGACGGGACAGAGATCTTCTACAAGGACTGGGGCAGTGGGCAGCCGGTCGTGTTCAGCCACGGCTGGCCTCTCAACGCCGACGCATGGGATGGCCAGCTCCGCCTGGTCGCGGAGAACGGCTACCGGGCCATCGCCCACGACCGGCGCGGGCACGGCCGCTCGGGCCAGCCGTGGAACGGCAACCACATGGACACCTACGCCGACAACCTGGCGCAGCTGATCGACACCCTCGACCTGCGCGACGCCGTCCTGGTCGGCCACTCCACCGGCGGCGGGGAGGTGGCCCGCTACATCGGCCGCCACGGCACCGGCCGCGTCGCCAGGGCTGTGCTGCTGGGTGCGGTGCCTCCACTGATGCTCAAGACCGAGACCAACCCGGAGGGCCTGCCGATCGAGGCGTTCGACGCCATTCGCGAGGGTGTCACCGGCGACCGCTCCCAGTTCTACTGGGAGCTCGCGGATCCCTTCTACGGCTTCAACAGGCCGGGGGCCACCGGCTCGGACGGGGCGCGCCGGGCCTTTTGGATGTGGAGCATGCAGGTCGGCCTCAAGGGCGCGTACGACTGCATCGAGCAATTCTCGGAGCAGGACTTCACCGAGGACCTCAAGCGCTTCGACGTTCCGACGCTGATCGTGCACGGTGACGACGACCAGATCGTGCCCTTCGTCGCCTCTGCGCCCAAGTCCGCCGAACTCGTCAAGGACTCGACCCTCATAGTCCACTCCGGCGCCCCGCACGGCCTTGTCGGCGAGCACGAGAAGGCCTTCAACGCGGAACTGCTGGACTTCCTCAAGGGCTGACCGCCACCCACCTCCGGCCGGGCGACGCGTCCGTGCCTCATGGACGATTGTTCCGCCACCGTCCAGAACCGCCGCGAGGGGAGCCTTGGCATGAACGACCCCGGATACGCCGGCGAGACGACCGCACTGCTTGTGGTTGACCCGTACAACGACTTCTTGTCCGAGGGCGGGAAGCTGTGGCCGCGAACAAAGGGAGTTGCCGAGCAGGTCGGCCTCCTCGACACATGCGTCAGGTCCTGGCAGCCGCCCGTGCCTCGGCTACGTCGGCAGGCGGGCTCTCGGTCATCCCGTCGCTGTCCTCCGCTCTTCGCTGTCCTCCGCTCTTCATCCGCGGCGCCGCACACCCGGGCAGCCGACCTCCGGGGAGGCGCCATACGGTTCGATGGCGGTCCTCGCACCACCGACGCTGCCGGACAGACACAGTTGGCCGCCCATCACCCGCAGGTCGACGATGAACTGCACGGTCTCGCCGGAGCGTTGCGGGCCGTGGATCCGCTCGTCGATGTAGCCGAGACCACGCAGGGCCTCCCGGACGCGCGACGGCATCGGGTCGGGCATGCGGTCGAGGACCTTGGTGATGCGGCGGGCGTGGAGGGGTGCCTCGCACTTCTCGACGGAGCCCAGCCGGCAGGCCGGGCGGCGTGTCGCCCCGCACCGTGAACGTCTGTGATCAGCACACCAGGGCGTGTGTCGGAAGTCCCGCCTGTCCCGCGACGCCTGGCACGCACGCTCGCTGCGTTGTCGGGCTCGCCCGAGTACGTCCAGTACGAGGACGACCCTCCGCCTTGCGATCGCACGCACCGGACGCCGCCGGGCCCGCCCTTCGGGCGGACGGCGGGACTTCCGACACACGCCCTAGCGCGAATCCCGCTCCGCTGCCTCGGCGATGCGCTTGATGTCCGCCAGCCGCCGATCCCAGTCGGCCGCGAGCGCGGCCATCCACCGCGCCGTGGCGTCCAGCGCCGCGGGCTGCACCGCGTACCGCATCTCGCGTCCGACCCGGCGCCCGGAAACCAGCCCGGCGGCGTCCAGCACGGCGAGGTGCTTGACCACCGCCTGCCGCGAGACGGGCACTCGTTCGGCGAGCTTCGTCGCGGTGGCCTCGCCCTGTGCGGCAAGCAGATCAAGCAGCTGACGTCGCGTCGGGTCAGCCAGCGCGACGAGAACGCTGTCGACCGACTCGCCGCCGCCGCGACGTTCGTCCGTCACGCGGACTGTTCGGCGCGCGTCTTGAGCGCTTCGAACACCTGGGGCCAGCCGCCGGTGTTGTCCTTCACCGCCTTGCTGCGCAGTTCCTCGGAGCCGGCCAGCGCCGCGAACCCGCTCTCGACGACACGGAGCCGCGTCTTGTCGCCCTCCGGGGTCAACGTGAACTCCACGAGGGTGCTGTTGTCCTCGTGCAGCTCTTCGCCGGGGAACGCGCTGGCCCAGCGGTACGCCACGTACGTCGGCGGCTCGACCTTCTCCACGCGCACCGGGAAGTCGCCGTACTCGGCATTCTTCGCCACCACCGACTCGCCTTCTTTGGCCGCGATGCCAGGCAGGTTCGCCTTGTCGGCCACCCAGAACCCGGGGTCGGCCACGAGCGACCAGACCCGCTCCACGGGTGCCTCGATCAGGGTTTCGCGTTCGATCCGGTCCTCGCTCATGAGGGACTCCTTCACTGTCACCATTGGATGCAACTCCAGAGTTGCACGTCGACCCCCCACGCGCAACCCGAGAGTTGCACCTCGACCGCGCGCCGCTTCACCCGCCCGCACGTCTTCGCATGGTCACCGCGCGAGGCGGCCCGGCCTCCGCGCATACCGCCCGTTGCACCGCGGACACTCTGCGACGGGCACGCCGTGGCGGCACCGGCCGACACGGCCCGGCGACGCCACGGCGGCACCAGGGCGCCTCCGAGCCACCCGCCCCCAGGTCACGCAACGTCACTGATCCATTACCGGCCTGGGCTCAGCGGCTGTCGTGACCCGGTGCGGCTCGACATCGCCGCGTCGAGCGCATCGCGGCACACTGAGAACAGCAGATGGGGATCAGCGCCTCACCTGCGGGATCACCGAGAGTCGGGACGATCACCCGTCGCGAGGATGAGTGATTGCCCCGATGGCGACGGAGGTGCCTTGGCCGTGAGAGGCGACGCACTCATGATCATCGATGGTTCCGGCGTGATCATGGAGTGGAGCCACGAGGCCGAGTCCCTGCTGGACCTGCCTGCCTCCCAGGTACTGGGCTCTCCGGCAACGGGACTCTTCACAGTCACCAAGGGCAGCACCGGCGAGGAAGAGGTACGGCTGAGCAGCCGGGATGGCCACACGGCAACGTGTGAGTTGCGAGTGCGGCCAACCCTGAGAGACGGCGCTGTGGCCTGGGAGATCGGGCGACAGCCGACGGAACTCGCGGGCGGCACCAGTGCAAGCAGCATCAGCGCCGGTGGGATCGAGGCCCTCTTCAACCAGTCACCCATCGGCTTGCACATCCTCGACCCCGAGCTCCGGGTCGTGCGCATCAATACGGCCACACTGGCCATGCAAGGAGTAACGGCCGAAAGCGTACTGGGCCGGCCACTCGCGGAGGCGTACCCCTTTGTGGACCCTGCGGCCGAGGAAGCCGTGACCCGCCGAGTACTGGAGCAAGGGCTGCCGGCGCTCGACCGCCTGGTGCGCGTTCGTTTTGATGCTGATCACGGCGGGGGACGAGTGTTCTCCGTATCCGTCTTCCGACTTCGGAACGACCAAGGTACGGTCCTCGGGCTTGCGATCTTCACCGTCGATGTCACCGCCCGGGAGCGGGTGCACGCACACGCCTCTGTCCTCGCCGATGTTCGCGAATACGTCGGGCGAACCCTCGGTGTGGTTGACACCTGCCAGGAGGCAGCGGATGTCCTGGTACCCAGGTACGCCGACATTGTCGTGGTCGAGGTGGTGGACGAAGTCGTACGGGGTGAGGACCCCCCCCTCGGTCCGCTCAGCCGGGATGTGCCCCTACGGCGTGCCGCCTTCCGCAGCCGTGCCGCGGAGCCCGTACATCCGCTCGGCGATGTACGGACCGTTCCGTACGGGACCCCCTTCGGACGGGCTCTGTCCGACCTGCGCCCCCGGCTCCTGGAACTGACTGCCGAGAGTGCGTGGTCGGCTGCGGACCCGGCACGGGCCGAGGCCATCCGCGCGGCGGGAGCACATTCGCTCATCACGGCACCGTTGACGCTCCGCGGCACGGTGCTGGGGCTGATGAGCCTGTACCGCTGCGGGCAGACCGAACCCTACGGCGAGGACGACGTCGACCTCGCCCTCGAACTGGCCGCCCACACCGCGCTGTGCGTCGACAATGCCCGCCGCTTCACCCGCGAGCGGACCATCGCCGCCACAACCCAGCGCCGACTCCTGCCCCAGAGCCCCTCTCCGCAAACAGCCCTCGACACAGCGTGGCTCCACCTCCCGGCAGACCGGGGCGCGAGCTGGTTCGACACCATCGCCCTTCCCGGCGCCCGCACGGCTCTGGTCACCGGCCATACGTCCGGGGACGGAATCTCCGCCGCCACCACCATGGGTCAACTGCGCACCGCCATCCACGCGCTGGCCGCACTCGACCTGGAACCCGACGAACTCCTCGCCCGACTGCACGACACGACCGACCGTCTCGCCGAGGAACGCGCGGCTCTCCCATCCGCCGACCCGCTCCACAAAGAGACGCTCACGGCAGGCTGCGTCTACGGGGTCTACGACCCCCTCACCCGCGTCTGCACCATCGCCCGTGCGGGTCAGCCCGCCCCGATCGTCGTCCATCCCGACGGCACGACCCGCGTCTGCGATGTCCCGGCAGGCCCCCCGCTGGGATGCACCCAGAACATGCCCAGGGCTTCCGCGAGCCTCGAACTCGCCGAGGGCAGCACCCTCGCCTTCTACACGTCAGCCCTGCTCTCGGAGGCGGAGACGGAGACGGATCCCGGCCTGCTCCGGAGCGTCCTGGGCCGATCCGACCGCTCCTTGCAGTCCCTGTGCGACGACGTCGCCTACGCACTGGGGAACGAGCGCCCACGAGGCGACGCCGCCCTTCTCCTGGCACGGACCTCCGACATCGCCTCCGGTCACGTGGCCACCTGGCAGCTCACCCCCGACGCGACAGCCGCCGGCGAAGCCCGGGCACTTGTCCGGCGCCAGCTCGACCAATGGAACCTGGACGAGGAAACGGCCTTCACCGCGGAGCTGATCGTCAGTGAACTGGCCACCAATGCCGTGCGCTACGGATCCCCTCCCCTGCAACTACGCCTGATCCTGGAGCGCACACTCACCTGCGAGATGACGGACGGCGGCGATTCCGCACCCCATCTGCGGCACGCCCGGGTCGTGGACGAAAGCGGTCGAGGGCTGTTCATCGTCTCCCAACTCGCCCACCACTGGGGCACCCGCTACACCCAGAACGGCAAGACCATCTGGACCGAACAGAACCGCTCGCCCGACTGAAGGCTGATGAACCGAGGAAACAGGTCCACCGTCGTCTGATCCGGACATGGCGTGGCTGCAGGACGAAGCTCCGCGTCCCGGTCGGAACGAGCCGCGGCTGCCAACGGGATGACGCACTGCCCGCAGAAGCGGACGTCCGCCCGTCGACCATCGGCGAAACCTGCCGGGGTGCATGTGTCACCGCGTCGAGTGCGATCTGGACAGGGCGCGCACGACTTCACCGGGGAGGGCGGAGGGCGTGCGGTTTTACGCCCACTCGGGGTTGCGGCCACTGGCCGCGAGGGCGCGGTCGAAGGCGGGACCGCCGGCCGACGCTTCGAGGGCCGGCCCGTACGAACCATTGGCGCGGGCCTGTTCGGCCAGCTGCTCGACGACAGCCAAGGTGACCTCAGCGGTCTCCTCGCTGACGGTGAAGGTGCGGCCGATCGCTCGGCTCAGGTCCCAGCCGTGCAGAGCGAGTTCCTGCAGAGTGATCGCGGCAGCGAACTGAGCGGGCATCTCGCCGGGGCCGAAAGCGGTCATGCCTTCGTACGCGGCGGGTTCGGCCCAGGCCGCGGCTGCCTTGAGGGCGAGGTCGGCGACGGCTGCGGGCTCGGCGGTCGTGGTCTCCGGGGTCTGCGGTTGCTTGCGGGCGGCGCGCTCGGAGCCGGCCAGCACTCCGGCAAGGTGGCCGAGAAGCTCGGCAACGGTGAACTTCTCGCAGGGGGTGCGTGTTTCGAGCTGGTCGGGGTGTACGGCGCGGGCCGCACCGGCAAAGGCGGTGGCGAGTTCGTTGAGTGGGGCATCCATGGCGGGCTCCTGGTCCTTGGTCTCGTGCGGGCAGGTCAGACGGTGAAGAAGGGAGTGGGCTTGCCGGTCTCGGTGGAGTCCTTGAGTCGGGTCGTCAGCTGCCCCCAGGTGTCACTGATCATCGGCAGCTCGGATTCGTCCTTCGTGAAGCCGGAGTGCGAGAAGGCCACGCGGGTACCGACGCCGTCGGGGCCCGTGGTCAGTGCGCAGGTGATGGTGGTGTCGGCCCGGTGCGGCGGGAAAGCGCCGATGTTCACCCGGACGACGCCGTCCTCGTCGGCCTTCTCGCGGCGGAGCTGGAAGGGCTCGGAAACTCCGGGGAAGTTGAAGAACAGGACCTCGTCCTTGCGGTTCACACATCGTTGGTCCACCAGCCGGTGAGGCCGTCGTCGGTGTTGAGCGCCTGCAGCACGCGGCCGCGATCGGCGGCGATGTCGAGCGGCTCGCCGTACGCGCGGAGCGGGGCGACCCCGGCGCCGACAGCTGGATGCAGTAGCCCGCGGGCTCAAGGGCGGTGAAGGGCGTATCCGGCCAGCGGCTCGCGGTTTCCGGGCCGCGCGGTGTCCGAGCGGCTGACCGCAGTCACTGCGGGCAGGCGAGAGACACCCGTCCCCGAGGGGTTCGCCGCCCGACTACTGGACCTCATGGATCTGGCCGGCGGCATCGCTCGCAGCGTGGGACGGCTTCCGGCGAGGACCTGGACGGGTGGCAGGCGGACCCTGGGCGGTGCCGTCCCGTCGTGCCGGCGGATCGGTGTGTCGCCACGATGGGCCACGGTTCAGCCCGCGCCGTCGGGACCGTCCGACGGACGGCACGCCACCAGTCCCCGCCGCTGCAACTCAACAAAGTCACGGGCGGCTTCGGCCGCCCCTGACGATTCGTGGCGCGGCGCGCTGCAGTCGAACACCGAGGCGACCTGCTGCAGGCAGGAATCTGGCGTCGGATCAAGCGTGGTCAACCAGTTGTGCATGGCCTTTCTGGCGTGCGCAGTGGGCGCAGCAGAAGAACTGGCCGTTTGACTGGAGGCCATGCCCCAGGATCCGACATTGACAGTTCTCGCAGGACGGAGCGAGCCGTTGGGCGGCGCACTCAAAGCTGTCGAAGATGTGGACAACCCCCGCCGCACGAACCTCGAATGCCTTCTCGTAGTCATTGCTACAGACTTCACATACCGCCATGGCCGATTGCTCCTCGCGCTGTGTCGGGCATCTCTCCTGGACGTTACGAGGCTGTGCCCGGCCTCACCCCAACGCAAGGCGACCGGCGGCATGGGCCTGCGCGATCACCCGCCTGGACGCGGTTCACGTACGACGGCACAGCACCGTCTCCTGCCGGCCATGACACTGCACCTGCGCGAGCAGGACATGAGCCTGCGCAACAGGGACCACCGTCCACTGCATCACCCCGCACGGGGACCGGGGCGCGCACGGCACCGTCACTGGTGATCTCGGCGACGGCGAGAGCATGTCCGGCATGATCTTCCCAGTTCAGGGCCTACTCCGTTGTTCTTTCGGCGTTCTGACCGCCCGCTCGGAGACGCACGTCACACTCTCCTTCCTGTCACGCTCCGCCCAGCTGTCTTGTCAATGCTGCGTAAACGTCAACACGGCACAGGAGAACGAATGAAGGACATCCTTGTCATCGGTGGAGGATTCGCCGGCGTGTGGAGCGCGGCAGGAGCCGTGCGAGCCACACGTGAGGCAGGTGAGGAGGTGCGGGTGACTCTGGTCAGCGGTGGTGACGATCTGGTCGTGCGTCCCCGTCTCTACGAAGAGGACCCGGAGAGCAAGCGGGTGCCTCTGGACCGTGTTCTCGGACCCATCGGCGTGCGCCGGGTCACGGCGACTGTGACCGGTATCGACACCGGGGCCCGTACTGTGCGGGCCGTCGGGCGAGCAGGCGAGAAGCTGACCCTGTCGTACGACAAGCTCGTGCTGGCCGCCGGCAGTCGGCTGGTGCGCCCCGACTTCCCGGGCGCACAGCACATCTTCGACATCGACACCCTGGCCGCGGCAGCCGCGTTCGACCATCACCTGCGGCGGCTTCCGCAGCGGGCGCCGTCCCCGGGCCGATACACGGCCGTCGTGGTGGGCGCCGGCTTCACCGGCCTGGAGATAGCCACCGGCCTGGGCGAACGGCTGCGGGCGATCGCCCACGCGCACGGCGCGGGCGAGGAGGTGCGGGTCGTCCTGGTCGACCGCGCCGACGTCATCGGACCGGAGCTGGGCCCCGGACCCCGCCCGCACATCGACGGTGCGGTCGACGAACTGAAGATAGAGCGACGCCTGGGACGCACCGTGGCAGCGGCCACCCCCGAGCATGTCACTCTCTCGGACGGAGAGGTGATCCCCACAGCCACCGTCGTGTGGACGGCCGGAATGGTCGCCAGTTCTCTGACAGCACAGATCCCGGGAGAACGCGACCGGTTGGGACGGCTGAGCGTGGACGCCTATCTGCGAGTGACGGGAGTCCCTGACGTCTACGCCGCCGGCGACACCGCCGTCGCCCTCGCGGAGGAAGGGCACTACACGACGCAGAGCTGCCAGCACGCCCAGCCGATGGGGAAATTCGCCGGACACAACGTGGCCGCCGACCTCCTGGGAACCGATCCGCTGCCCTTCACCCCCGATCCCTACAGCACCTGCCTGGATCTCGGTCCGGCCGGCGCCGTCGTCACACAGGGCTGGGACCGCACGGTCCTGATGACCGGCAAGGACGCCAAGGCCCTCAAGCGGAACATCAATACGCTGTGGATCTACCCGCCGGTCGACGACTCCGAGCAGATCCTCGCCCAGGCAGGCCGCTTCTCCAACCTCTGACAGCGCAGGCGGCCGCGCATCCCGCCCGCCGATCCTGCGAGACCACTGCCGATGGCGCGCATGAACGGCACCGCGGACAGGCGTCGCACTCGCATGGCCGGTGCGGCGCCTGTCTCGTCATCGCGGCGCGGCCCGGCATCCAGCGCGCCGACTACGCCTCAGGGGCCAGGCCGGTCAACTGCTTCGACGACGTCGAGCACCGTGATCGACACGAGTGACCGAGTCAGGACGTGGCCGCCCACCTTTCGCTGAAATGAATGCACGAGCCCGGCGCGCGAGACGGCCGGGGGCTGCTCGACGAGAAGGGCGGGCGAGAAGCCGTGCGGTTGCGCCGGCCGCGCGGGCTGGGTGAAGTTGGCGCCACCAAGGCATATATCGGACATCGTCATCGACGAAAGGACCATGCAATGAAGTTCGCAGTCATCGGCGGAACCGGGCTGATCGGGTCGCTGGTCGTGGAGAACCTGAACACGGCCGGCCACCAGGCCGTCCCGCATTCCCTGTCCACAGGCGTCGACATCATCACCGGCCAGGGCCTGGATGATGCCGTGGCGGGAGCCGACACCGTCATCAATCTGACGAATTCCCCGACCTTCGACGACGCCTCGCCTGCCTTCTTCCGGACGTCGATGGACAACCTCCTCGCCGCGAGTGAGAAGGGCCGCGTCGGGCACTTCGTGATCCTCTCCATCGTCGGCGTGGATCAGGTGCCCGACCTGGACTACTACCGGGCGAAGGTGCTCCAGGAAGACATCCTCAAGGCCGGCCCTCTCCCGTACTCCATCGTCCGCGCCACGCAGTTCATGGAGTTCATCGACGCGGTCATGTCCGAGACCAGCGAAGGCGAGACCGTCCGCCTGCCGCGTACGCCACTCCAGCCGATCGCCGCCGCGGATGTCGCCCGCGTCGTCGCCGAGGTCGCCGCCGGCACCCCGCTCAACGGCGTACTTCACATCGCAGGCCCCGACGTCTATCCCCTCGACGAACTCGGCAGGCTCACCCTCACCGCCAAGGGCGACGGGCGCTCCGTCGTCACCGACGACACCGCCGGCATGTTCGCCGCGGTCCACGGCGATGTCCTCACCGCCCGGAACGACGCCCGCATCGCCCCCACCCACTACGCCGACTGGCTCTCCTGAACCAGCCGCGCCCCCAGCGCTCGGCCGTGTCGACCTCCCGTCCGACGACGCCACCACGTCCAGCCCGACGCCGACGTGTACCCGGGCACCGCGGGCTTCCAGGACATCGACGTGAAGTCCGCGGTGCTCGCGGCGCGCGCGACGATCGGGGCCGCACTCGAGCGCCGCGAGGCCCGCGGCTGCCACAACCGGTCCGACCACCCGGAGCTCGCCCCATCGCCGCAGGTCGACCTGGTGCGGTCCGGTCCGGGGCCGGTGGAACGCGAGGCCATCCCGCCGATACCCGACGGCATCGCGGCGTTCATGCGTAAGGTCTCGACCGCCGGCAAACTCGTCGAGTAGCAAGGGTTTCGAACAATGCCGTCGAAGAAAGATCCAGCGGAAGACGCCGAGAACCTTCAGGAAGCAGAGGCGGTGTTCCGCGGTGCCCGCGGTCGCATGTTCGGGATTGCCTACCGAATGCTGGGCAGCGTCAGCGACGCAGAGGACATCCTCCAGGAGGTCTGGATCCGCTGGCAGACCTACGACCGGTCCACGGTGCAGAACGCGCAGGCGTTTCTCGCGACGACCACGACAAGGATCGCGATCAACGTCCTGCAATCCGCGAGGGTCCGCCGTGAGACCTATGTCGGCCCTTGGCTGCCGGATCCGGTCGACACCAGCAGTGACCCGGCACTGGGCGCGGAGCGCGGGGAGGCTCTGGAGATCGCGGTGCTGATGCTGCTGGAGAAACTCACTCCCACGCAACGGGCGGCGTACGTGCTTCGGGAGGCATTCGACTACCCGTATGAGCAGATCGCGGAGATCATCGGTCAGACGCATGAGAACGTGCGCCAGCTGGTGAGCCGGGCGCGAAAGCATCTGGCCGCGGAGAAACGTGCAAGTGTCGCGGCCCCCGAGCACCAGCGGTTCCTGACCGCGTTCGTGGCGGCCGCACAGACAGGGAATGTGACCGCATTGGAGGAGCTGTTCGCGAAGGACGTCGTCTCGTATTCGGACGGCGGGGGCGCCGTTCGGGCGTCGAAGTTCCCCGTCGTGGGCCCTCACCGAGTGGCGAAATATATCCACGCGTTCGCCGAGACCTTCTGGTCCGGTGTCTCGGTGGAGCCGGTCGAGACCAACGGCCGGGCTGCGGTGCGTCTGTACCGTGACGGGAGCGTGTTCGCCGTTGTCACGGTGAGCGTCACCGCAGACGGTATCGACCGAGTGCTGTGGATGATGAACCCGTCGAAACTCGCTGCCATGGCCGCCTGAGCATTCAATACCGCACCGCGTACAAGGCCGGGCGATGCCCTGCCGGATGGCCGGCGTCGTATGAGATCCGACCGCCGGGTGATTCAACACGACGGACGCGCAACCGGCTATGCCCGAGGACGCGCGATGAGCAGGGCCACGTCGTCGTGGTGCTCCGGGTCGCGCAGTGCACCGAGGAGCCGGTCGCATGTCTCCTCCAAGGGGCACTGGGGGCCTTCCAGCAGCTGGAGCAGTCTCTTCAGGCGCTCGTCGATGGGACGTTCGCGGGTTTCGACCAGTCCGTCGGTATAGAGGACGAGCAGATCTCCGTGCCCCAATCGGACGGTGCCGGCTTCGAAGGGGACGCCGCCGACGCCGAGGGGGACGCCGGTGGGCAGGTCGACCAGTTCCGGTGGATGGCCTGTGCGTACGAGGACGGGAGGCATGTGTCCTGCTGTGGCGATGTGGCACTCCGCGCGGCGAGGGTCGTAGACGGCGTAGACGCAGGTGGCGATGTAGTGCTCCAGGCGTGCGGTGGTCTTGTCGAGCTGTCGGAGCACCTGTGCCGGGTCGAGGTCGAGATCGGCCAGCGTGCACGTCGCGGTGCGCAGTCGGCCCATGGTCGCGGCGGCGTCTATGCCGCTGCCCATCACGTCACCTACCACCAAGGCGGTCTTGTCGCCGTCCAGGGAGATGACGTCGAACCAATCCCCGCCGACCTCACTGGCAGCTCCTGCGGGTTCATAGCGGGAGGCGACGTCCAGGCCCGCATGGTGCGGAGGGTGATCCGGGAGCAGGCTGCGTTGGAGGGTGACCGCGATGTTGCGCACGCTCTGGAACCAACGCGCATTGTCGATGCATACCGCGGCGCGGCCGGCGAGCTCACCGGCCAGGGTGGCGTCGTCCTCGTCGAAGGGCAGCGGATTGCGAGCACGTATGAAGTCCACGGCGCCCAGGACTTCGCCGCGGGCGATCAGTGGGACCGCGAGATACGAGTGGACGCCGGCCTGGGCCAGTAGGGCGGCGGCAGCCGGGTCGCGGGCGATGCGGGGCAGATCCTGATCGGTTGCGTGCGGCACCAGCACCGGTCGACCAGTGTGTACGCACTGCGTGACCAGGCGGTCCGCGCCATAGGTGGCAAGGTCTCCGGGCCTGTCGGTGGCACGGACGACCTCGGTGGGATAGGCGGCTACGACGGCGAGGGCGCGAAAGAGTTCCGGGCCGGTCGCGGGCGCGGTCGAGCGGCGCAGGGCCAGGACGGAGTCGAGCACGTCCACCGCGACCACGTCGGCGAGGTCCGGCACCGCGGCCTCGGCCAGCTCCCGGGCGGTCTGGTCCACCTCCAGGGTGGTGCCGACGCGAGCGGAGGCCTTGGCGATGAGGGCAAGGCGTCGGCGAGCCCGTGCGGCCTCGGTGGCGGCACGGTGCCGCTCCGTGATGTCCACCACCGAGGCAGCCACACCGAGCACCCGCCCGGCGCGGTCCTCCAGCCGGAAATACGAGGTGGACCACGCATGCTCGGTCTCGGGTTCGGCGGGGGTGCGTCCGACGACGTACCGGTCCAGGACGGGGATACCGGTTGCCAGGACCTGGCGCATGACGGACTCGATGGCCTTGGTGTCCAGGAAGGGCAGGGCTTCATGGACGTTCCGGCCGATGTGGTCGGCGGCGGGCAGGCCGTTGATGTGGGCCAGGGCTGGGTTGACGGTCACGTACCGCAGGTCGGTGTCCATGACCTTGAGCCCGATGGGGGACTGCGAGACCAGCCGCTCGGAGAGCGCGAGCTCGGTCTCGACCTGCTGGAGGGTGGTGTGGTCGGCCGCGATGCTCAAGGCGTACACGTCGCCGAGGTCGTCCAGCAGCCGCATGTTACGGAACTCGACCAGCCGGGTAGTGCCGTCCTTGTTCCGGACAGGGAAAGCACCGGCCCAGCTCTGGCCCGTGTCCATCACCTCGGCGAACAGCTTGATCACCAGATCCAGGTGCTCCTCGTGGACCATCAGGCGTGCCGCGTACTGGCCAAGAGCCTCCTGGGCGGTATAGCCGAACAGTTCCTCGGCCTGCGGGCTCCAGAAAGCGATCCGCCCGTCGGCGTCCAGCACCACCGCGGCGACAGTCAGCAGATCCAGCAGCCCACCCGGGCGTGAACGCCCGGGGCGCACTCGGCTGATGTCGGCCCGGAAGGATTCGATGCTGTTCATGCAAGGCACTCCCTCCGCCTGCCAACCGACGCGGGGCCTCCTGCCGGCCTTCGGTTGCGCCGGTCTCCTTGCTGCTCCGGATACCCCCATACTCCCTCTGGCCCCGTCGTCATCCCAGCGCAAGACGGTCGGCAGACCGGAGACCGGTATGGCCGCCGTCCCGGCGGACGGGACACGCGGCAGTCCGCTCCCACCGGTCCCTGACAGCCGCGTACGTCATCCAGCCGGTTTCCCGTGGCAGCCCTCATCACCTGCGGCGAAAATGGTGGGCGGAAGGCAAATGAGGAGGTTGGCATCCGGTGTGAAGCTCTCCCGTAGGCCTGCGGCGTCCGACGCGCCTCTGGCGCTCGGCCCGGGCGCAGGCAGGAAAGGGCTCAAATCCGGTGCCCTGGGACTGTGCTCCTCCGTGGCCATCGGCGTGGCGTCCACCGCCCCGGCGTACAGCATCGCGGCCACGCTCGGCCTCATCGTGGCGGGGGTCGGCCTGCAGGCCCCGATCATCACGATCCTGGCCTTCATCCCGATGCTGCTGATCGCATACGCCTACAAGGAACTCAACGCGAGCAACGCCGACTGCGGGACCACCTTCACCTGGGCGACCCGTGCTTTCGGCCCGCGCACCGGCTGGATGGGCGGCTGGGGCATCATCGTCGCCGACATCATCGTCATGGCGAACCTCGCCGAGATCGCAGGCATCTACGGCTTCCGGCTCCTGGGCTACGACTCGCTCACGGAAAACAGGGTGTGGACCACGATCGCGGGCGTCGTCTGGATCAGCGTGATGACCGCGATCTGCTACATCGGCATCGAGATCTCGGCTGCCCTTCAGCGCTGGCTCCTGTTCTTCGAGGTGGCCGTACTGGTGCTGTTCGCCGTCACCGCCCTGGTCAAGGTCTACACCGGTAACCCCGAGATGGCGATCCATGTCTCAGCGTCCTGGTTCAACCCCCTCCACGTGCCATCGGTCGAAGCGTTGACCGCGGGCATCCTCGCCGCCGTCTTCATCTACTGGGGCTGGGACACCGCCGTCACGGTCAACGAGGAGACGGCGGACAGCACGCGCATCCCGGGGCGCGCCGCCATCATCTCCGTCGTGCTGCTGCTGATCCTCTATGTCCTGGTCACCACCTCGGCGCAGGCCTTCGCCGGAGTCGGCTCCACGGGTATCGGGCTGGGCAACAGGGCCAACGCGGGCGACGTGCTCTCGGGCCTGGGCAACGCCGTCTTCGGCAGCAACGGCCTGGGGCCCCTTCTCGCCAAACTGCTGATCCTCATGGTGCTGACCTCCGCGGTGGCCTCCACCCAGACCACCATCCTCCCGATGGCCCGCACCGTCTTCTCCATGGCCGCGCACAAGGCCGTGCCCTCCCGATTCGCCCGCCTGCACCGCAGATTTCTCACCCCGACCTGGTCGACGATCAGCTTGGGCCTGGCCTCCATCGGCTTCTACGTCCTCCTGACGGCGGTCAGCCGCAACGTCCTTGCCGACTCCGTCGAGTCGGTCGGCCTCGCGATCGCGTTCTACTACGGCCTCACCGGCTTCGCCTGTGTCTGGTACTTCCGCAGCGTGCTCGCCCGCAGCCCCAGAGACTTCCTGTGCAAGGGGCTGCTGCCAGGCCTGGGCGGGCTGATGATGCTCTTCCTCTTCTGCTACGCCGCCTTCGACGTCTACGCCGACCCCGGCTACGGTGAGACCTCCATCGACCTGCCGTTCATCGGACGGACGGGCGGGGTGACCGTCATGGGCCTCGGAGCCCTGCTGCTCGGTGTCGTGCTGATGCTCATCGTCACGCGCGAGCACACCGCGGCCCTCAGGCTTCAACGCAGCATGCTGCCTCACCGGCTGCCGCAGCGGACCGCTGTCGAGATGGCGAGCCGCTATGTGCCCGCCGACAGCCGGTCCGGGGTGGGCGGCGACTGGTTCGACGTCATCCCCCTGTCGGGAGCCCGTGTCGGCCTGGTCGTCGGGGAAGTCACCGGCTACGGACTGCTCGCCGCCGCCACCATGGGACGCCTGCGTACCGGTGTACGTGTCCTCGCCCGCCTCGACCTCGCCCCGGACGAGCTCCTGTCGCGCCTGGACGACCTGGCCGGACAGACCGCCGAGGAGAGGGCGGCCGTTCATGGTGCGGGCGGCGCGCGGCCCGAGGAGGACGCAGCCCTGGGATTGACGTGCCTGTACGCGGTGTACGACCCGGTGTCAGGACAGTGCAGCATGGCGCGTGCCGGCCATTCGCTGGCTGCGGTCGTCCGGCCGGACAGCGGCGTCACCACCTACCCGGAGCTCCCGGCGGGCCCTCCGCTGGGACTGGGGGGTCTGCCCTACGAGACCACGGAATTCCAGCTGCCGCAGGGCAGCCTCGTCGCCCTTTTCACGGACGGCCTCGTCCAGGCGGCTGCCGACGACCTCGACGTCGGCCTCGGCCTGCTCGCCGAAACCCTCGTCCAGCACCGGCGTTCCCTGGAAGAACTCTGTGACCGCGCAGTCGCGACCCTGGTGCCGGGGCCGGCGAACGATGACGCGGTCCTGCTTCTCGTACGCACACGGATGCTCGGCGAGCACCAGGTGGCGGTGTGGGAACTGACCGCGGAACCCGCGATGGTCGGCAAGGCCCGCGCCATGACCATGGGGCAACTCGGAGAGTGGGGACTCGACGAACTGTCGTTCACCACCGAACTCATCGTCAGTGAGCTGGTCACCAACGCCATCCGCTACGCCGCCGGGCCGATCCACGTCCGGCTCATCCGCGACCAGACCCTCATCTGCGAGGTCGCCGACACCGGGCACACCTCACCCCATCTGCGCCACGCCGCCGCCGACGACGAGAGCGGCCGCGGCCTGTTCATCGTCGCCCAGATCGCACAGCAGTGGGGCACGCGCTACACGCCCACCGGCAAGACCATCTGGGTGGAGCAGGCCCTGCCGGAATCCCCTGCCGTCGATGAAGCGCTCTGACAGTGCGATTCGTCCTGGGAGTGGTGTTCGACCGCGTGCCAGGCGGTGAGACGGATGACGGTTCCCAGGCCGACGTGCGCGGCGCGCACGTCGGCCCTGATCACCTCTCGCAACGCCCGCATACCGGAGTCGTACCGCTCCCACGCTGCTTCCGGGGCGGCCGAGGGGCCCTCGGGCCACTGTTTCACCGACACCCTCCGTTGGGGTCGAACCGACCCTCATGCACCCGCCGCCGCAGCGGTCAGCGCAACGACTCGGGCAGTTCTTCCCGGTGGACGATGCCCAGGCGCTGCGTCGCACGGGTCAGCGCCACGTACAGGTCACTGGTCCCGAACCGCCCCGGCTCCACGACCAGGACATGGTCGAATTCGAGCCCCTTGGCCTCACGCGGGCCGAGCAGCACCACGGGACGGGTGAGGTCGGGTTCGGCGCCGGCCGTGACTCCGTCGAGCGGGGCCGCGATCTCCTCGTGCAGCGCTCGCGGTGCGATCACCGCGAGGCGCCCCTCCTCGGGCGTCAGCTCCGCGACGGCCCGTGCCACCGCGCCCGCCAGATCCGCACCGGCGTCCCGCGTCCACGGCGTCCCGCCGGTGGACCGCACCGACGCGGGCGGCTCGAACGAGGGGTCCTGGGCCCGTACGACCTTGGCGGCCAGCTCCATGATCTCTGCGGGCGTACGGTAGTTGACCCCCAGCCTCACATGCTCGAAACGGTCACCGACGTACGGCTCCAGGATCCTCTCCCACGAACCGACGCCCGCCTCCTCGGAGGTCTGCGCCGGATCGCCGACCAGGGTCAGCGAGCGGGTCGGTGACCGGCGCATCAGCAGTCGCCACGCCATCGGCGACAGTTCCTGCGCCTCGTCGACGATGATGTGGCCGAATGCCCAGGTCCGGTCGGCGGCGGCCCGCTCGGCCGCACTCCGGTGATCGGCCTCCTCCTGCCGCTCGGCCATCCGCTCGGCGTCGATGATGTCGTGGGCGGCCAGGCGCTCGGACTCCTCGTCCTCGAACTCGTACGTCTCCGAACCCCGGGACAGCTCCAGGACGCCCTGTGCATAAGCGACCCGCTCCTGGCGCTCGGCCTCGGCGGCGGCCCGCTCGGCACTGTCGTCGGCCCCGAGCAGCTCGGCCGCCTCGTCGAGAAGCGGCACGTCGGCCGGGGTCCACTCCCCGTCACCGGAAACGCGCCGGATGGCCTCGGCGTCCTCTTCCGGTACGTACACCGGCTCGGCCAGATAGCCGGCGAGGAACTCCTCGGGGGTGAGCGCCGGCCACAGCTCTCCGACGGCGGCGTGCACCTCCTCGCTCGCGGCGACGCTCTTGCCGAGCTGGGCGATGTCGTCCGCACCGAGGAAGTTCGGGCCGCCGTACGGGTCCGCGCCGATGCGTTCGACGAGCTGCGCGGTGAGGGCGTCGATGACGTGGAACGCGAAGTACGGACGGGCGAGGTTGTGCGGCAGACGGGTCTCGCGGGCCGACTGCCGGGCCTCGTAGGCGATCTCCCAGTCCAGGACGAGGTCCCCGTCGTCGTGCGGGATGACCACCGGCGCGCCGGGCTCGGGCAGCCCCTGCCGGTCGCGTACGGCGCGGGCGAGCGCCTCGGCCATCGCCGCGCCGCCCTTGACGGCGGCCGCACGGGGGGTATCGGTCCCGCGGGCGTGGACACCGGGGAAGAGCTCGGCCTGCGTGGCCAGCATGACCCCGGTCTCACCGAGGGCGGGCAGCACCTCGCCGATGTAGCGCAGGAAGGCCGGATTGGGGCCCACGACCAGGACCGCGCGCTTGGCCAGAAGCTCACGGTGCTCGTACAGCAGGAAGGCCGCACGGTGCAGCGCGACCGCGGTCTTGCCCGTGCCGGGGCCGCCCTCGACGACGAGGACACCACGGTGCGGAGCACGGATGATGCGGTCCTGTTCCGCCTGGATGGTCCGCACGATGTCGCCCATGCGGCCGGTGCGGGCGGAGCTGAGCGCGGCGAGCAGCACGGTGTCACCGCTCGGGTCCTCGAAGCCGCTGCGTTCGCGGTCCCCGAGATCGAGGATCTCGTCGTGCAGTTCGGTCACCGTGCGGCCCTCGGTGCTGATGTGCCTGCGTCGGCGCAGCCCCATGGGCGTATGCCCGGTGGCGAGATAGAAGGGCCGGGCGACAGGTGCCCGCCAGTCGATCAGCAGAGGCGTGTGTTCGGTGTCGTCCTCACGAATTCCGATACGGCCGATATGGTGCGCGGCACCGTCGCGGAGGTCTATGCGGCCGAAGCACAGCGAGCCGTCCACCGCATTCAGGGCTGCGAGCAGACCGGAACGCTCGGCGAGGAGCACATCGCGTTCGAGACGGGCCTGCAGGCCGTTCCCTACCGGGGTCAACGCGTCCTCGACACGCTGCGCGGTGACCCCCCGCAGCGTGTCGACACGGTTGTAGAGCCGGTCGATGAATTCCTGCTCCTTCTGCAATTCGACGTTTTCGCGAGTTGACAAAGTCACTCCCTGCCGGATATGGTGTTCCTAGTGGCCCCGGTAAGGGGTCTTTTCTGTTTGATACACAGAACCACTCAATATACGCGAGGAAATCCCCGTTCCGCAATTGCGGAACGGGGATTTCTGTGCTCGGGGACCATGGACTGGGAACTGAGGTCACGACAGACGCGGCCGTGCCCGAGTCGGAAGCACGTCTGTACCGTGCGCGAATCCCTGCCCGGCGCTGCCCGCGCCGCAGGACTCCTCCCGGGCCCCTGCTGGACGAGGCCTCCCCCGAGGTCACCGACTCCTCCGCCCGCCCCGGTAGCGGCTCGGAACAGAGGCGGGACGGGCACCGGAGCCCGGCCCGCATCCGAGCGGACAAACAGGTATCAGGAGTCAGGGCACGCACCATCGCCGATGGAGGTGGTGACGAAGTCGTAGCCCATCGCCTGCTTGCGCTTCATGGCGTAGACCTCGAGGCAGAAGGCAGTGTCCGTGCCGTCGGCGGTGACGGTGTAGTCGGCCTGTTCCGCACCCCCGTTGAGTACGTCGGAATCCGGCGGATCCGAGGCGAGCGTGACAGTCAGCGCGTCCTGGGAACTGTGGCCCTTCTCCGCGATGCGGGCCTGCAGGATGTCCTCGTAGTTGATGGTCCCGGGCCCGAACTGCGCCTCGCTCGACAGCTCGGCGGTCGCCGCTGTCACGGCGGACCGCAGTTCGTCCCCGTCCCAGTTGTTGGAGCCGCTGAGAAAGCCCGGATGATAAAGGAGGTACATCCCGCCGACGGCGAACAGCAGCGAGCCGATGATGAGGGCGCGGCCGACGGGGTTGTGCGGGTTGTAGACGTATCGGTTGGTGCCCCATTTGCTGCGGATGAATATGCGGTCGGCGTCGTCGCGGCTGTCGGTCATGGCGACATTCTCGACGCCGGTCGGCCCTTGTGACCAGCGGTTCGGGGGTCGGCTGAGACCCCCTGTCGGACATGACGGCGCCCCTCCGCGGAACTACTGGGGCAATGCGTCCACAAGAGAGCGGTTCCGGTCAGTGCTTCGTGAGGCGATTCCGACGGCTGGGAAACCGGACGGCTCAACCGGCATGGCCAGCACCGGAGATGCCCATGGCCATGGTGGAAGGTCGCCGTCGGATCATCTCGTCTGCTTTCTCCGGAGCAACCTGGCGGAGATCCGGAACCTGCCCAACTCCAGTTGGACGAACCGTGCGACCGTCCCAGCGGCGACGAAGTCCTTACGATGGACTGGCACTGCGGCGTATTGACCTGGTGTGACGCCCGAAATTGGATCTTCCCTGCCGTGCGGGGCCGTTTGCGGCCTGTGCCACATTTCTGACCGGCGCCCCATCTTCCTGTCTCCCGGGGGGTGATCCGTTCTTTGACCTACCCTTGCACCGGATCAGCGCTTTCGCCCTCCAAGCGGTCGTGTCTCCCCCAGTTGGACAACCCTCTCCGGCAACCTGTGCGCATGGCCGACACCTTCGAGCACACCCCCCAAATCTGGAACGCCGCACAGCTGCGCGACGCCCTCAAAGATCTACCCGATGACGCACCCATCCATATCGGTGTGGCAAGCGACCCCGGCGACTTCGACGGTTACCGCGGCTTCGTCCTCGTGGACGCCCATCAGGTGGAGAACTGGTGGCCGGCTACCGCGACCACTCCAGAACGCACCGAGACGGAGAAGGCGCTGACCCTGTTCGCCGACTGGGAGCCGGACAGGTACGACCTTCTCGACTGAACCGGTCACGCTCAGGTCCACCGGACTGTCAGTCGTCGCTGCAGTATTCGCCGGCCGCGCCCGCATCGCAGGAGCAGTCCCCCGTGGACCTGAGCGTTCACCGCAGACCATTGCCTACGCGGCCACCGAAGAGATCCGGGCCCTAAGGGCTGTCCCGTAGGAGGAGCTCCGCACCCTGGGCGGCGCCTCGTCACTGGCTCCCCTGTTTCAACGCCCAACAGCGCATGGCGCCGCCCACTCGGCGATGCGTGGAACAACCGCACGGCCGGGCCGGGCAGCTCTACTCCTTCCGGAAGGAACAACGCGGAACCCCCCTCCGGCACCGCTGCCACGATGTCGGGCCAAGGTGGCGGTCCGGTGATCGCCACCCCGGGCCTGCTGCCCTGCTGATGGACGCGGGTGGCCGGGCCCGGTCAGTGTGCGAAGAGGGTGCTGGCGAGGACCACGTGGACGGTGGTGCCACCCAGGATGCTCAGCAGGGCGTTGCGTCGCCACAGGTGCAGGCCGATGGTGACGGCCAGGGCCGCCAGCGGGGCGATGGCGCGTACTTCCGTCAGAGGGAGGTCGCGCAGGCAGTAGGCGAGCAGGATCACCATGACGCCGGCCGGCATGCGGGCGCTGAGGTACTGGACGGTGCTGCTGGCGCGCAGGGGGGCCAGGACCGCGAAGGGCAGGGCGCGCAAGGCCCAGGTGACGGCGGCGGAAATGGCGACTGCGCCGATCAAATAGGGGGTGTCAGGCATGGCGGGTCCTCGTGCGGGCGGTGAGGTGCCGGGTCAGAAGGGCAGCGGTGAACAGGACGAAGGCCGCCAGCATCATCTGGCCAGGGAAGAGGAGACGGGCGACAAGTGCGCTGAGCAGCGCAAGGACGGGAGTGGGCAGGTCATCGCGCCGGTCCCTGATCGCATCGAGAGCCAGGACGGTGAACAGGGCAGTGAGGGCGAACTCCAGACCGGTGACGCTGTCGGGGATGAGCGAGCCGAGCAGTCCGCCGGCGGTGGCGCCGCCGACCCAGTACAGATGCATGTACAGCTGGAGCCACAGGATGCGGCGGCCGGGCCAGGAGCGGGCCTGCTCGCTGGTGGTCAGGGCGTAGGCCTCGTCGGTCAGGGCGAAGGTGCTGTAGGCCTTCGCGAGGCGCCCGCTCACGCGATGCAGGGGGAAGGACAACGTGTAGAAGACGTGCCGGATGTTCACCAGGAAGGCGGTCAGGGCGACCGTCCCCAGCGGTGCGACGGCGGCGACCAGGCCGACGAGCAGGAACTCGAACGATCCGGCGTAGATGAGGGCGGTGAACGCGCTCGCCCACCACCAGGCCAGGCCGGACTGGGTGACGAGCACCCCGAAGGCGAGGCCGAGCGGCGCCAGCCCCAGGCCCACGGAGGTGGAGTCCTTGAACGCGGCCAGAGCCGCAGGCGTCGGGCGCGGAGCGGGGGTCCGGGACGCGGCGGCAGGCCGAGAAGGATCAACGGCAACGGGCGGAAGTATTCCCATGTGGAAACTTTAGGACAAAATCCGCCTTATATGGTTGCTGAAAATGGCTCTACGATCCACTTATGAGCAATGAAGTGCATGTTGATCGCATCGACAGTGAAATCTTGTTTCATCTGAGTCAGGACGGGCGGCTGACCAATGTCGAACTGGCCAAACGAGTCGGCCTGACCCCGCCGCCGTGCCTGCGCCGGGTCAAGCGGCTGGAGGAGCTCGGTGTCATCACCGGATACCGGGCCGTCATCGACCCCGAAGCCCTCGACCGCGGGCTGGAAGTCCTCATCGACGTCGAGGTCAGTGCCACCGACCGCAAGACCTTTGAGGAGTTCGAGGACACCGTGGCGTCCTACGAGGAGGTCATCGAGTTCCGTCGCATGTTCGGCCGCCCCGACTACTTCATCCGCGTCGCCGTTGCCGACCACGCCGCCTACGAGGCCTTCCTCACCGGCAAGCTCAGCGGCCTGCCCTGCGTCCTCCGCCTCGAATCTCACCTGACCATGAAGAAGATCAAGACCAGCCCCTGACAGCAGCCATCAGCATCGGCCGGGAGGCGCCCTGCTCACCGATGTGGGTCAGGGCGAAATGGCGGTACCCGTGCAGTTCCCAGCCGGTCTTGGGGCTCTGCGGTGGATCGTTGCGATCGACTCGCAAATTGGGAGTACACGTGTGTGCACTCCTTGCGCGTGTGCCGTCGGGCACGCGGGACTGAACGGTGGTGGACGACGGGCATCGGCCGGGCGATCCGCCCGGACGACGGGTCCGACACCAGTGACCAGGTGTCCCCCCAGGAGCCGGGGTCGGTCAGAGCGTACGGGTGAGAAGGTCCAGAAGTGCCGTCCAGTGACGTTCGGCTGCATCGGGGTTGTAGGCGGCGGTGTCGGCCTGGGTGTAACCGTGGTGCGCGCCTCGGTAGACCTCGCCCTGGTGGCGGACACCAGCTGCCGTGAGTGCCTTCTCGAGGCGGTCGATCTGCTCGGGGGGCATTGCCTGGTCCTGATCGGCGTGTCCGAAGTACGCCTCGGCGGTGATGCGGTCGGCGAGTAGGTGCGGGCTGTCGGGGGTGTCGGGGGCCAGTTGCCCGCCGTGGAAGCCGGCGATGGCGGCGACGCGGTCCGGGTAGGTGCCTGCGGTACGCAGGGCCAGGCCTGCACCCATGCAGTAGCCGGTGACGCCGACCGGGCCGTCGGTGGCCTGTGGGCAAGCAGCCAACCAGCGCAGGTAGGCGTCGGCGTCACGCATCGCCAGTTCGGGGGTGAGTGACCGCATGATGGGGACGATGCGCTGGAAGATGTCGGGGCGCTGGACGGGGTCGATGAAGTCGGGAAGCTCCACCACCGGGGCGCGGCCATGACGGTAGAAGACGTTGGGGACCAGCACGGTGTAGCCGGCCCCGGCAAGGCGGTCAGCCATCGTCTCCAGGTGCGGGCGCAGCCCGAAGGCGTCCATGTAGAGCAGGACAGCGGCATGGGGGCTGCCATCGTCGGGATGAGCCAGGTATGCGTCGGCCGAGCCATCCGGGGTGGGAATATTTACCGCTGTTCCGTGCACGGCAGTCATCGGCGCTTCTCTTCTTTCTGTCTTGACTCAGTAGGGGCGCTGCTGCGGGTGACCCGTGCTCATTATCGGACACCACATGGATGCGGCAGCCGGTACCCATCAGGTCGTCTCCGACGGGGAACTGCTGCCGGGGGTCTTGGGCGGGGCGGAGCCGAGGCTCCGCCCCGCCCGGATCCGATGCCGTTCCTGCCACCGTTCAGGTGGGGACGACCATGTACGGACCCCAGGGGGTCGAGGAGACTGTCTCCTGTACTGCGGTCAACTCCAAGACCGGCATCGGCTCGACGTGCTGGAAGGAATCCCGTGGTGGCAGCGCTTCCCGAGATGACAGCCCTGTTGGGCGAACCCCGGTTCAACTGGTCGGATCCGGCACCGCCTTGCTCAGCGCCGGGTCAGGGTGCGGCGGCGACCGGCTCCACTCTTGGTCTGTTCCCCCGGCCCCAGGCCTGATAGCGTCGCCGTGCACATGACCGACCGAGGAGGTGAGACCCATTAACGCTGTATCAAGCTGGGTGCTCTCCTCCCCCGCGGCTGTGCGGTTCATCTGATATAGGTGGCCCCGGGAGCGCCCGTAGGCATCCCGAAAGGCCACGAACCCATGTACGCCACCTCGGAGACGACCTCGAACGGCGTCTCGGAACGTCCGTTCACCCATGACGGCATCTCAGGTCTGCTCAGGTCACCCATCGGTGCCACCCGCAGGCGCCCCCTGGTGCTGCTGGGCCACGGCGGCGGCCGGCACAAGAGCGCGCAGGACCTCGTGGCCCGGGCCCACTGTTACGTGACTCGCTGCTGCTTCGCGGTGACGGCCATCGACGCGCCCGGACACGGCGACCGCCAAAGAACCGAGCTGGACGAGCAGTTCGCGGCAGGCAGAAAGGAACGGATGCCCGCCGGCGAGCCCATCGGCCCGCTCATCACCCGGCACAACACCTCGCCGGCGGCGCGTGCCGTTCCGGAGTGGCAGTCCACCCTGGACGCCCTTCAAGACCTTGACCACGTCGACGCAAGCGGACGGGTGGGGTTCCGGGGCGTGTCACTGGGCAGCGCGATCGGCGTGCCCTTGGCCGCAGCCGAACCGAGGATCACCGCCACCGTCTTCGGCTGCGCGGGCCACGAAACCCTGCCCGAGGCGGCGGCACAGGTCACCGTCCCGGTCGAGTCTCTGCTGCAGTGGGACGACGAGCCGGTGCCGCGCGATTCCGGCCTCGCGCTCTTCGACGCCTTCGCTTCCCGTGAGAAGCCGCTCCACACCAACCCGGGCCGCAACGCGGGCATCCCCGCGTTCGAGCCGGAGAGCCCACAGCGCTTCTTCGCACGTCATCTCGTCCGAGACCACGACGCCCCGTAGGCACGCCACTGACCTGCGTGGATCAAGCCGACGTACCGCTTCGGCGTTTTTCTCCGAAACACTGCTGAAAGGACCTTTGCCATGCCCGCCTTCTCCGCATTTGACGGAACCAAGCTTGCTTACCATGTTTTCGGCGACGGATATCCCGTGGTCTGCCTGCCCGGAGGACCGACGGACTCCGTATACCTCGGCGACCTCGGTGGCCTTTCCACGCACCGGCAACTGATCAGGCTGGATCTCCGGGGAACCGGCCGGTCGGAGATGCCGGAGGACGTCGCCTCCTGCCGCTGCGACCGACTCGTCGACGACCTGGAAGCCCTGCGCGAGCACCTCGGCCTGGACCAGATGGACCTGCTCGCACACTGCGCCGGCGCGAATCTGGCAGCACTGTACGTGGGCCGCCATCCGCAACGCGTCAGCAAGCTGGCGCTGATCACGCCGAGCGTCCGGGCCGTCGACTTCACGATCACAGGCGACCTTCGGCGCGAGACTGCTCAGCTCCGCCGGGACGAGCCGTGGTTCCCGGCGGCGTTCGCGGCCTTGGAGGCGATAGTGGCGGGCAGGACCACCAGCGACGCCTGGAAGGCCATAGCACCGTTTTCCTATGGCCGTTGGGACGAGGTGGCTCAGGCCCATCAGGCTGCTGGGGGCGAGCAGATGAACATGGAGGTCGTGGCTGCCTTCGGTGCCGAGGGCGCTTTCGATCCGGACGCCACCCGCGCCGCGCTCGCCCGGTTCGCCTCGCCGGTGCTCCTGCTCGCCGGAGAGGTCGATCCGGGTGCCCCTCCTCGCACGATGGCCGAGTTCGCCGGTCTGTTTCCGCACGCCGAACTCGTCGTTCAGGCCGGAGCCGGGCACTTCCCGTGGCTCGACGACGCCGACCGGTTCGTGGCGATCACCGAGGCGTTCCTGGGGTAGGCGACCGCGTCGTCGCCGTAGCTCCCGGTGGAGCCGTTGGAGCTCGTCGTTCTGGGACGCCAGGACCAACAGGGCGATCTGGTGGCCCTGTTCGGGCTGGTCGAACTCGATCTGAATGCAGGCGAGTTGGGGGGTGAGTCATTGATTCCGATCCCGGAGCCGGGTGATCCGTGGCTCGCGCCGGTGAGGCTGGTGACCGGCCGCCCAGGCGGCGGCCCGCTGCTTTTCGAACTCGCCGCGCCGCCTCTCGTTGCGGTGGCCGGCGCCGCGGGTGTCGATGCAGAGGCCGGGCCCGGACCGGCCCGCCGGAGGTGCCACCGGGCCGGCCCGGGCCCGGCAGCCCCGGCCGACCGGACCCTGGTCCGGGCCGGCCTCCCCGCCGGCCGAGGACAGGCCGTAGAGCCGGTTCAGGCGGCGCCGGTTCGCACCACGGAGACCGCCACCGTGGCATAACGCATCGTGAAGCTGCCGCCCATCGAGTCGATGGCCGCCCCGACACCCTCCAGCACCTCCGCCAGCCTGTCCGACGGGAGCCGGGTGAAGGCACCCTGGGTAGGCATCTGGTCCAGCCACGTGTCCCGGGTGTAGGACCACTCCCAGTCGAATCGCCACTGCTCCGGTTCGCTGAACCCGCACACCTCGCGGATCCCGTCCGCGGCCTTGGTGAACAGCACCTGATACCCGTCCAGGGCCGGCCTCGTCACCGCCTGGAAGTTGAACGGCGAGTCGGGCATCACCCGGCGGCAGACCGTGGCGACGGCTTCCGCCACGACGGGCGGAAGCTGAAAGACGTTCCAAAATGCCGCCAGCCGTCCGCCGGGGCGCAGCACTTGAGCGGCCTTGGCCGCCCCGGCGAGGTGGTCGATCCAGTGCCAGGCCTGGCCGGCGACGACCGCGTCGAATGACCGGCCGACCGGATCCCAGTCTTCAAACGTTGCTACGTCAACCTCGACCTCGAGACGCCGTGCCAGGTCGGCCATCCGCGCGTCGGGCTCGACCCCGAGCACCCTGCAGCCGGCTGCCTGGAACTGCCGGGCGGCGATTCCGGTACCACAGCCGACGTCGAGGACGTCGGGGCCCGGGCTGCCGGCGACGATCCGGTCCACCATGGCGTCGGGATAGCGGAGCCGGGCCCGGTCGTACCGTTCGGCGTCCGTGCCGAACGACTCCGCTGCCTGCCGGTACTGATGAGGCTCGCTCCCGGAAGGACACGCTCGAGCCGACGGTATAGTGGGCATGTGCCCATTACTAGTGGGCACATGCCCACGCGTCAACCGGGCAGGCCCAGCGAGCGAAGGAAGAGACGCACGGTGCCGACAGGGGTAGCCATCCGCAACGCGCGCGAGCAACTGTTCGACGCCGCCGAGCGTGTCCTGCTCCGGGACGGGCCGAACGCGCTGACCAGCCGGGCGGTCACCACGGAGGCAGGCTGCGCCAAGGGCGTCCTGCACCGGCACTTCGCCGACTTCGACACCTTCCTCGCCGAGCTTGTACTGAACCGCATCGCCCGGATCGACAACCAGGCCTCCGCCTTGCGCAACTCCGCCGGGGCCGACACCGTGGCCGGCAACCTCACCGGCGCGCTGACAACCCTGTTCGAGTCGGTCGCCGTGGCGATCGTCGGCCTCGTCATCTCGCGGGATGACCTGCGAGCCCGGCTGCGCCAGGCCACTCCGACCGGCGTGCCGATCCTGGCGGAAGCCACGACCATGATCGCCTCCTACCTCACCATCGAGCGTGAACGGGGACGCATCGCGCCCGACGCCGACGTCTGCACACTCGCCCCCACGCTGATCGGCGCCGGACACCTGCTCTTCGCCGACCGGGAAAGCGCCCCGCCGGAGGCCGGAGCCGTCCACAAGGTCGTGGCCACGGTCATCGCCGGCGTCGTGCGAGAACCGCTGCTGCCAACCGCCCAGCAGCAAGGGGTCGACCACGACGTGGCCGTCGTCGCCGATGCCGACGAGGTCCCATAGGTCCAGCCAGGAGGCCGTCACGGGCGAGGGTGAGCCGTCTTTCACCAGCTCGTGAACAAGGCCAAAACCTTTGGCCCGTGATCCCCGCCGGCGAAAGCGGCCCGCGGGAGCCTCCGCCGGGGGCTCCCGCGGGAGTGGAAGCGCGACACGTCCGGCGGAGGGCACTCAACCCGCCGTCCTGCCCGACGCCGCGGAGCGGGCGCGGCACGGCCGCATCGGCTCGCGCGCTGGTCAGCGCGATACCGGCCGTCGATCGCCTGTCGGCAACCGCTACGGATGGTCACCGTCGTTCGACTCTCCGGGTTCCCCGGAGTCCGATTCTCCGCGCCCGGCACGTGCGGCCCTGTTTGACGCGATCTCACGGCAGGACCGAGAGATCCTTGAATCAGCAGTGGACTCGAAGGCGGGATGGACAGCCATGGACACACCGGCGAGCATGCCTCGTGACTCCCTCACCTCCGCCTCGGCTCTTGCCATGGCGGCTCCGGATGGGACGCTGACCAGCTGGAGCACCGGTGCGGAACAGTTGCTCGGATACTCCGCCGATGAGGCCGTCGGCCGGCAAGCGGCGGCGCTGCTTGAATCGCCCCTCCCCATCGGCGTTCGTGAGCGTTGGGATCGGCAGGAGGACTGGACCGGGCAGGTGGTACTCCGCCACCGGGACGGCAGCGCGGTCGAGTGCCGGTTGCGGGCGCGTCCGCTGCCCACGGGTGACGGGCGAGCCAGTTGGCTGCTGGAGGGCGTCCCGGCGGCGGAGGAGGCGGACCGCGCCACGGACCCTCTGCTCTGCTGGTCGTTCTACCAGTCCCCGTTCGCCCTGGCGATCTACGACACCGAGGGCCGGCTCCTGCGGGCCAACAAACCCATGACCAAGCAGCTCGCCGCCTCGGAGGAGGATCTTCGCGGGCTCCGGATCACCGAGCACATGTCCGATCCTGGCTTCCGGGCCCCGGAACGGGCTCTCGATCGCGTGTTGCGGACCGGTGAGTCCGAGCACATCGAGAACTACGTCAAGGTGCCGGGAGAGCCCCAAGCTCACCCCTGGATCATCCACTTCACCCCGCTCAAGGACTCCCTCGGGCTGGTGCACGGCGTGCAGTTGGCCGCCCTCGACTTCTCCGAACAGTTCGCGGCCCGCGAACGCCTGGCGCTGCTCGATGACGCCAGCAGGCGTATCGGCAGCAGCCTGGACGTGGCCCGCACCGCCCAGGAACTGGCCGACGTGGCCGTGCCCGCCCTCTCGGACTTCGTCTCGGTCGATCTCCTCGACGCCGTGCTGCACGGCGAGGAGCCTCCGGCGGTCCCCCTCCACGGTCCCTTGCTGCTGCGGCGCGCAGCCGTCCGCCCCGACGTGAAGGCCGTCGTCACGGTCGGCGCGTCGTCCCGCTACCCGGAGTTCTCGCCGGTTGCTCGCTGCCTGACCACCGGTCGCGGCACCGTGCACCAGATCGGCGAGCCCGAGATCACCCGCTGGCTGGCCCACGACCCGGACCGAACCGCCTGGGTGAGTCGGCACGGCGCGCACTCGCTGATGACGGTGCCGCTGCGCGGCCGCGGCACCAACCTCGGCGTTGTGCTCTTCGTCCGTCTGGATCCGTCCGCCGGGCCGTACGGGCAGGACGACCTGCAGATCGCCGAGGAGCTTGTGGCGCGCGCCGCAGTCTGCCTCGACAACGCCCGCCGCTACACGCGCGAACACACCACGACTCTGGCCCTCCAGCACAGCCTTCTGCCGCAGGGGATTCCCGAGCAGTCCGCTGTCGACGTGGCCAGCCGCTATTTGCCCGCAGACTCGAAGGTCGGTGTCGGCGGTGACTGGTTCGACGTGATCCCGCTCTCCGGCGCCCGCGTCGCCCTCGTTGTCGGCGATGTGGTCGGTCACGGGATCCACGCCTCCGCCGCCATGGGGCGCCTTCGCACCGCCGTACGCGCCCTCGCCGACGTCGATCTGGCTCCGGACGAGCTGCTTGCGCATCTGGACGACCTCGTCGTCCGGCTCGGATCCGGCCCCGAGTCCGGAGCCGAGGCGCCCTTCGGAGAACTCGGAGCCACCTGCCTGTACGCGGTCTACGACCCCACCTCCCGCAAGTGCTCACTCGCCAGCGCCGGCCACCTCTGGCCCGCTGTGGTGACCCCTGACGGCAAGGTGGAGATCCTCGAACTGCCCACCGGCCCGCCGCTCGGCCTGGGCGGGCTGCCCTTCGAATCCGTTGAACGCGAACTGCCCGAAGGCAGTCTCCTGTCCCTCTATACCGACGGCCTAGTCCTGGCGCGCCATCGCGATGTCGACGCCGGCCTGCATGCTCTGCGCACGGCCCTCGCCGACATGGCTCCGTCCTTGGAGACCACCTGCGACCACGTGCTCGATGCTCTGCTCGCCGAGCGGCCCGCCGATGATGTCGCGCTGCTCATCGCCCGTACCCGCGCCCTGGACAGCGGGCACATCGCCGTCTGGGACCTTCCCGCCGATCCGGCCTTTGTGGCCGAAGCCCGCTCTCGGACGACCGCCCAACTCCACGCCTGGGGGCTGGACGACCTGGTCTACGTCACCGAACTCGTGGTCAGCGAGCTGGTGACCAACGCGATCCGCTACGCTGCCGCGCCGATTCAGCTGCGGCTGATCAAGGAAAGGACATTGATCTGCGAGGTCTCCGACGCCAGCAGCACCGCACCGCACCTGCGCCGTGCCCGCATCTTTGACGAGGGTGGACGAGGCCTCATGCTGGTCGCCCAGCTCACCGAGCGCTGGGGAATGCGGCATACCGGCACAGGCAAGACCATCTGGGCCGAGCAACCCCTTCCCGTGTAGGTGCGTGGTACCGATGAGGGGGGCACGTCGGCCGGCCCGGAGACACGGGCCTCGCACAGCGACTGGCCGCTGGGAGAACGGTCTGCCCCGTCCGTCGGAGGTCGGTGGAAGTTTGCCCGGATATGCTGCGTTTTGTGATCACGCTCCAACGGCTGCGACGCCGTCCTCCTCGCTACGGCGGCCGGTGGGAATCTGCGCTGCTGTCACCAGTGATCCTGACTGCCTTCATCGCCGGCCTGGCGTTCGCCACACCGAGAGAGGTCGCCTTCAGTCGCCTCCTGCCCGCCGCCCCCGCTCTCGCCGCCTCCTTCTGGCCCGTGCTCCCCACTGCCCTGCTGGGGGCACTCTGCCTAGTGATCATGATCGGTCTCAGCCTCATCTACGCCGACCTGGGGACGGCGTACACAGGGGCTGCGATCGTCGCGGTCACCGCAGCGGCCGCATACTCAAGCCACATCAGAATCCAGCGGGAGGAGGCGCTCTTCCACATCCGCATCGTCGCCGACACAGCGCAGAAGGTGTTGCTGCGCCCCCTGCCACGCAGCATCGGGGGAGTCGAGATCGAGTCGCTCTATCTGGCGGCCCAGGCGCAGGCCAGGATCGGCGGCGACTTCTACGAGGCGGCCGACACACGGTACGGGGTCCGGCTGCTCATCGGCGACGTACGCGGCAAGGGCCTGTCCGCGGTAGGGGCAGCCTCGGCGGTGGTCAACTGCTTCAGGGAGGCCGCGTACGACGAGCCCGACCTGAGAGGCATCATCCACCGCCTGGAGACCAGCACTGCCCGCCACAGCGCCGCGCACCCCTCCCAGGACCTGCCGGAGCGCTTCGCCACCGCCCTGCTCGCCGAGATCCCGCACGGCGCCGGCCACGTCAGGCTCCTCAACTGCGGGCACCCCCCGCCGCTGCTCATGCACCACGGGGAGATCCGCGTCCTGGACCCCTCCACCCCCTCGCCGCCCCTCAACCTCGCGGCGCTTCTCGGTGACGACTACAGCATCGAAACCGTCGCCTTCGCCCCGGGCGACCAACTGCTGCTCTACACCGACGGTGTCACGGAGACCCGGGACCGTACCGGCGAGTTCTTCCCGCTGCCTGACTGGATGCGGCGGCAAAGCCCAGACACGCCCCGTGAGTTGATCGACCGGCTGCACGGGGCTCTCCTCCGGCACAGCAACGGAAACCTCAACGACGACATCTCGGCCCTCGCCGTACGCCGCCCGAAAACTCCCGCCACCGAAGACATCGGTCCCGCTTAGCGGGCACCTGCCGCAGTGGCGGCCCTGTGGGTGAGGGCGACCCCGAGGGCATGGGCGACCTGGGCGAGTGTGGACCGGACGCGGTGGAGCTCGGCCCACACTCGTGCTGCGGTCCAGCCGGCACACGAAGCTGCCGACAGATATTGGTGATCTTGGTCGAGAACCCGTCCACCAGGAGCTTCGTTGTTGTGCAGCGATTCCATTCGCCTACGCAAAACCTCGGTCGGAGAAGGCTCAGTGATCGAATTCCGTCCACCCAGGAGTTACCTGATCCGGTTGCTGCCTGTCGTCAGGGCGGCGCCTCACGACCTCGGGCGCGGCCGTCACGTCCAGGCGTTCGATGGCGACCATGGCCGCATCGTCGCTCAGGTGACCGCCTGCATGACGCTGAAGATCGACCTTCAGGTGCGCCAGCAGGGATTCCGGATTCTTGGAGCGGCAGGCGGAGACCGCTTGCGGCAAGGAGTAGAAGGCTCCTGAAGGGTCACGGGCTTCGATGACACCATCGGTGTACAGGAGCAGGACGTCACCGACATCGAATGGGAACGTGTCGGTCGTGGAGGTCGCGGCCAGCAGATTTCCGAGTCCCAGAGGCGGCGAAGGCTCTCGTGCCTCCAGCGGAATCACCAGGTCGCCACGGAGCAGAAGAGGCGGCGGATGTCCGCAACTGATCAGGTGGATCTCGCAAGATGCGTCAGGGATTTCGATCACCACTGCGGTGACAAACGTCTCCGACCCGTCAGCAGTCTCTGCCCGCTCCTGGTGTGTGTCAGCCGTATTGGCCGCGACACCCGTGTCCAGGAGAGCCGCCAGTTCGGGCAACTCGGTGTCCTTGTGGGCCAGTGCACGAAAAGCACCGAGCACATCGGCAGCCTCGCCGATGGCATCGAGGCCCTTGCCTCGCACATCTCCGACGATCATCCGGGTTCCGTCGCCGGCGCGTGCCTGCGCATACAGGTCGCCGCCCAGCTGCGCCTCGTCCTCTGCAGCCAGGTAGACCGAGGCAATGTGCAAGGGACCGCTCCGTACGGGCAGGGGGCGCATCACCACGTGCTGGGCCGCCTCGGCGACCGAGCGCAGCTGATTGAGCCGCTGATCGCTTCGCTCCCTCAGACCGGCGAGGAAGGCGGCGAACGCCGAGATCAGGAAGAGCGCGATGATCTGGTAGGTGTGATTGAGGTCGGTGAAGTTGGTGCGCATGACAGCTACCAGCGCCTGTGCAAGTACGGCAACCGCACCGACGAAAGCAGTCATGCGGAGACCGGCGAACGAGGCCGTCACGGCCGGCGCCGCGACGAGGAACGGACCGAGGTGGACCTCAGGCGGCACCAGGACGTCGACGGCGGTCACCAGGCCAACCAGACCGAACGGCACGGCCAGCAGTGCCTTCGAGTACGGTCCGTGCTGGTGCAGTGACAAGCGACTGCTCCAGGAATCCACACTTCAGGCATACCGCATCCCTTCACGGTCCGCCCGTGACAAACGCAGCGCCCACGACGCCCATGTGAAGGACCGCAGATCAGCTTGTCCGACGGAAATGGCAGCGAAGGCTCCGGCCCCCACTCCGAAGGCGCGGCACGCTCTTCTGACGCACTGACTCCCTGCGCGGCCGCGCTCACCCAGGGTGCCACCCGAACTCTGCACCGCGCGGGCCGTGCAACTGCCTGCGCAGCACCACCACGACGGCGGCGCAGGCGGCGTCGATCGCGATACCGCCGCCACAGGCCGGCAGACAACGCATGGCGGTGCGGAATCCTCGGCCTTTTGCCACTGAAGTTCGGCAACACCCCGGCTACACGCCCGAACTGGCATAGCATCGTCGAGACCCCGATCCCCATGTGCCGGGAGGCACCGTGAGCACGCTCGTCAACCGGCCGAACACCGCCCTGCTCGTCATAGACGTGCAGAACGGCGTCGTGGGCGAGGCGTACGCCCGGGACGGCATCGTTGCCAACATCGGCACCCTGGTCGACAAGGCGCGCGACGCCGGCATCGACGTTGTCTGGGTACAGCACAACAGCGACGAGCTGCTCCGGGACAGCGAGAGCTGGCAGTACGTGCCCGAACTCGTGCGGCGCGATTCCGAGCCCTTGGTGCAGAAGGCGTACGCCGACTCCTTCGAAGAGACCGACTTGGAGTCGGTACTCGCCGCGCGCGGCATCAGCCGACTCTTCGTCGCCGGCGCGCAGACCGACGAGTGCATCCGCTCGACGCTCCACGGCGCGATCACCCGCGGCTACGACGCGACGCTGGTCGGCGACGCCCACACCACGGAGGACTTGTCTCAGTACGGAGCGCCGACACCCGACAAGATCATCGCCCACACGAACCTGTACTGGAAATACCACACGGCTCCCGGCCGGACCGCGGGCACGGTCAACACCGCAGACGTCGATTTCGCTGTGAAGGCCGGCGCCTGAGACGAGGCGCCTGCCTTCACCGTCACCGGCCTCAAGGCCCGAGTGCCACTGGTGCGCGCGCGGGGCCGAACCTGGCGATCACCGACTTCGTCCGCGGGATCGAACCGCCCGCCCGACTCGGAATGCCCGTTCCCGCACCGACGTTGTCGAACCCGTGGGTGATTCGCGCCTGCCGTGGACGACGGAGGGACCCTGTGCCGCCGATCTCCGAACCCTTGCGGAAGTTGGGGTTCCTGACCATCGGGTTGTTCGACCCCGCTGAGCCCCGTCGCGGGCACGAGTCGACGCTGGAGATCATCGAGCTGGGTGAGCGGCTGGGCTTCGACAGTGCGTGGGTGCGGCACCGGCATCTGCAGTACGGCATCTCCTCCCCCGTCGCCCTGTTGGCAGCGGCCTCCCAACGCACCAGTCGTATCCAGCTGGGCACCGCGGTCATTCCGCTGGGCTGGGAGAACCCCCTGCGTCTGGCCGAGGATCTGGCGACGGTCGACATCCTGTCCGGGGGCCGCCTCAATCCGGGGGTCAGCGTGGGCCCGCCGATGCACTTCGCCAAAGTGCAGGAGGCGCTCTACCCCGGCACCGCCGATGCCGAGGACTTCAGCTACGAGCGGGTCCGGCGGCTGCTGGACTTCGTGCGCGGCGCACCCGCGACCGACTTCAGCGGCGTCGAGGGCTTCGAGGTGTTCTCCGACCGCGTCCAGCCGCAGTCCGCCGGCCTGGGCAGCCGTATGTGGTACGGCGGCGCCAGCCTGCGATCGGCCGAGTGGGCGGGTGCGCATGGCATGAACTTCCTCACCAGCAGCGTCGTGAAGGCGGAGAAGTCCGAGGACTTCGGCGAGATCCAGCTCTCGCACATCCGGACGTTCCGCGCCCATCACCCCGACGGCGACCGCGCCCGGGTCTCGCAGGGGCTCGTCGTCATTCCGACCGATTCCGCCTCGCCGGAGCAGCGCGCGAAGTACGAGGAGTACGCCCGCACGCGACTGCCGCGTACCGCCCAGCCGCAGGGACCGGCGCGCATGATGTTCGCGCCCGATCTCGTCGGGCCCTCCGCCGAGATCGCCGAAAAGCTCTACGCGGACGCCGCCTTCCGGGAGGTCGACGAGGTCGCGTTCGCTCTGCCGTTCACCTTCGATCACGACGACTACGTCCAGATCCTCACCGACATCTCCACCGTTCTCGGGCCGGCCCTGGGCTGGCGGCCCGGCTCCTGAGGCCCGGTACGTACAGAGCCCTGACACCGGAATCGTGAACCGAGCGCCGACGAGTGTGCCGGGGCGTCCTGTCCGTGCTGCACACGGCCATTGCCGGCAAGCACCTGCCGCAGGAATCGGCTCGCCAAGGCTCGGTCCCGGCACAGAACGCGGTGGCCGCCCTGTGCTGAACAGCGGCGCCATTCCCCTGTAACGGCTCACGCCCCCATAACGGCGTACGTCCCCGAAGCAAACGGTGCTCCGGGGACGGTACGTGCCTGTGGCGCGCCGCCACTCGTCAGTGGTCGTGCGGCGCGGGGTAGGCCTTGGGCAGGCGCATGCCTCGTTCGGCCATGATCTCCCGCACGTGGTTGGGGTAGTTGGTGATGATGCCGTCGACGCCCATGTCCATCAGCGCCTCGATCGTGGCCTTGTCGTCACAGGTCCACGGGATGACCTTCAGGCCGCGGGCATGAGCCTCGGAGATCATCTTCTCGTCGGGGTAGAAGCGGAAGTTCGGGTCCGCGACGGTGCCGTTCTGCGGGAAGCCGTAATTCGGGGAGAGCGCGGTGACACCCGGGACAGCCGAGGCCGCCTTGACGAAGTCGCCGTCGTAGTCGTCGGCGTCGATGCCTCCCAGCCATGGGGAGGCGCCGGGCTTGCCGACCTGAAGGAAGTCGTAGTTGGTCAGCGCCACCAGCGGGTAGGACGGCGCGAGCTTGTGCATCTCCTTCAGCGCGCCCCAGTCGAAGGACTGGATGGTGACCTGCCGCTCGATCCCCGAGCGGTGGATCTCCTCGTGGACGCGGCGGACGAACAGCTCGCGCGGCGCAGTCTGCTCCGGCGCGCCCGCCTCGACCTTGGTCTCGATGTTGAGCTTGACCTGCTTGGCGTTGTAACTCTTCACGAGATCGAGGACGTCCTTGAGCTCCACCATCCGGAAGCCCTTGACCTGCTCCTGCTCGGGAAAGCCGGGCAGCTGCTGGTAGCCGCAGTCCATTGTCTTGATCTGGGCCAGCGTCAGGTCCTTGATGTACTTCCCGACGTACGGGTACATCGGGTCGCCCGGCGTCACCGGCCCGGTGTCCTTGCACTTCTGGGCACTGATCTGCCGGTCGTGGTTGACGACGACCTTCTGGTCCTTGGTGATCTGGGTGTCCAGCTCCAAGGTGGTCACTCCGAGGCGCAGGGCCTTGGCGAAGCCCTCCAGGGACTCCTCGGTGGTCATACCGATGCCGCCGCGGTGGGCCTGGAGGTCGAAGTGGGTCTGCTGGGGCGGGACGTGGCCGTTGTGAGTCGTGGCCGCGTGGGCCGTCGCGGGGACCACGAGCGCGGGTACGACGGCCAGCGCGGCAACTGCATGCCGGAGGGACATGTGAACCTCATGTGCATCGGACGAACTGGACCCTGTGACGCTAAGCCGCAGTTCCAGCCCGTACGGAGCCCAGACGTTAGGGCACCGTGAATGCCCGGGGAACTGTTGTTCACCGGGCACCGCAGCGAACCGCCCCACCGCACGGGAGGCCGCCCACGCCGTCGAGGTCACTGTCCGAGCGGCGGCTGACCCGCGTCCCCTTCGACAAGGCATCGCTTTCCCACCAGCCGCCAAGCCTGATCGGGCCTTGGGAATTCCCGATCGGGCGCTGGGTCATGAGCGTGATCGTGCCTCAGGTGAGGTGGGCCTTGCTGTGCTGGGCCGGCCTCATCGCGGGGTCATGAGTCAGCGCGGCCCCAGGGTGAACAGCGCGACTATCAGCAGGACCAGCAAGGCCCAGCCGAGCACCCCGATTTTCCGGCGCTGCGGGTTGCGCCCCTGGCGCCATGCGTCGACCTCGTGCGGAGCGTCTCCCATGGTCAACCATCCTACGATCCGACGTCCACGGCGGGGTTGGCAACTGGTCGCAGGGAAGCGCGCATAAGGTCGGTTTAGCTCGATCGTGTGATGGCCGGGTCGTGGGCTTGCGGTGCCCTGGGGTGGCCGGGGTAACGTCGCCGTGCGATCTTGGGACGCCGGGTGCGGTGCCAGCGTGCGGGGCCCCTGCTTCACCGGAGTGATGGTTCAGGGCCTCCCCGTCGCCTCTGGCCGCACCCACTTGGCCAGGTCGCCCAGGGAACTGGCCTCCCGGGATCGGACCACGCACAGGATGCGTGTCGCTGCCTCGGGGTCGAGTACGCCGGGGACCAGTGCGCCCAAGACCGTTCGGGGCGTGCCAGTGCGCGGACACACTCCCGCTCACTGCTCAGGAACGGTCGGCTCGTGTCCACCGTCCATGAGCAGGGTCCTCTGGACCGTTCCTAACCAGTGCGCATGAGTGGGTCTTGGACCCACTGTTGCGTGCTGGGCGCATCCCGAACGGTGTTGGATGCGCTGGGTTCCCGCTTTCGCGTCCCGTTCGGTGACGGCCCTGCGGGGGGCCGGTCCGTTGTGGGTGGGCGGGTTCCCTCACGCCCCCGGGCGCCTGGTCCGGCCTGGGCGGTCCGATGCCCCGCACGATCACTCCGGTCGTGCGGGGGCGGTGCCGTCCGACGCCGGATCGGGTGCCCGAGGGCGCGTCGTCCGATCGCGATGCCCGCGGCATCGTGACGGGACATGGTGCGGCGGGGGGTGACCAGCGGCTTCTGCCAGTGCTGGGCACCCCACCGGGAGGTGTAGGCGGGGTCGACCGCGACCATGCTCAGGCCGTGTTCGGCGGCCATCGAGACGAGCCGGGCCTTGAGCCTGCCGGTCGGGATGCCGGAGATGAGCTGCCGGAACCGTTTGCGGCGGCCGTGCTTCTCCCGGGTCTTCTCGGTGGTGAAGTCGAGGTCTTCGATGCCGATCGCCGCGACCCCGACCTGCTCGGCCCAGTGGATCAGCCGGGTCAGCGCGTGGCGGAGCTGGGCGTCGCGGTGACCGGCGGTCCCGGACAGGTCGAAGCCGAAGCGGCGCGGGTCGCCCATGGGGTTGCCGTGCCGGTCGAGCCGGTAGGCGGCGAAGTGGTCGGCGTTGGTGTCGACACCGATCATGCCCCGGGCGCGGGCGGCGGACAGCGTCATGGTCGGGATGGCGGGGCGCTGCCAGGACGCGGTGAGGTACCAGCGGCCGCGCTGGGTGTCGAGGTGGATGCGGTAGGCGACGGCCCGGTTCGCCGCGATGCGGTCGGCCCACTCCTGGCCCCGGTGCGCAAACGCGATCCGGGAGGCGAGGACGTACCGGCCGTGCCCGGCGTTGGCCAGGTGCGCGAGCGGGGCAGGCAGTCTGATGGACACTTCGCCGTCCGGGGTGACGCGGATCGTCTCGTTCCCGAACCGCTTCCCCGACTCACCGTCCGCCGCGATGAACCAGCGCTCCGCCTCCCAGCGTTCCCGCCACTGGCCCTCGGTGAGCCGGGCCTGGGCGAGATGGTGGCGGGTGTTGAACAGACGTCTGCCGCCCCGTACCACCCGCACCCGTCCGGCCTGCCGGTCGGCAACAGCAGCGGCCTGCCGGTCTTCCAGCATCACGAGACGGCGAGACTTGCGGAACCACTCGCTCTTCGACCGGTAGCCACCCGCCGCGCGCTTGGTGCCCTTCTCCCCGACCGGGAGGGACAGCCGGTGCCGCAGCATGTTGATCCCGGCCTCCAGCGTCTTCATGTGCGCGGCCTGGCAACGGCGCGCGAGCGCCCACTGGTCGTGCGTGGCCTTGGTGATCGCCCCCGCGATCCGCGACGACGACACCCCGGTCAGCTCCCGCTTACGCGCCGCCCAGGTGTCCGCGCCGTGCTCCAGACCGTCCGCACAGCGGGCCTTGAGATCACGGGAAGCCAGCGCACCCTGATGCTCACCGACCGCACGCAGCACCATCTCGTCCCGGGGAGTGAGGTGCCCCAGACGGTCCCGGACTGCCACCCCGCAAGGCCCCGGCACCACGAAGGGCACGGCCAACTCCCGCACACCACCCACCGCGCCACCCCCTCCCGCAAGGCCGGACACCCGTCACCCAGCCCAACGAGCAACAGCCGCCGAAGGTCACCCATTCGACCCCGGAACCCCCGTTCCCACCCCCCACAAACCCACCGACAGGACCCACTCCCGCTCACCACCACTCACTTCAGCTCAGCAAACCGACAGCAGCTCACAACCCCTTGCGGACCAGGAGCCCCTCTCGGCGGTCGGGCAGTGTTCAACTTCCGGGTGCGGTTCCTCATGGGCGGCAACGGGAACGGTCGAGACCCGTCGGTGATCGCAGAGCCACAACGCCGGAGGGGGCCCATCCGCGAAAGCGGCCCTCCCCGCCCAGGCGGCAGCGGCTCAACCCGACAGCAGCTGACGGGGAAGGGGCGCAACGTGCCCTGAGTGGCTTCATACGCGCAGATGGGTGATTTCGACTACCCTCGAAAGGTGTGCAGAGAGCCGCCTGAGCTCGAACTCTGGACAGCGAGGTCAGGACATGACCAAGATGCCGAAGCCATCCCAGCCCCCACACGACGAGGGGCCGAGCCGGCACAAGGGGGCGGCGGAGCGCGATCTGCGCGCCCACGAGCAACGGCACGGCGACCTCGATCTGAAGTCGCCGGCCTCGACTGCCCGTCAGCAGTACACGCAGGACCGGAGCAGCGGGCAGGAGCACGTCGGGGACCGTCCGGAAGAGGCGGGGGGCGAGGCGCGCCGGCTGGTGTGCCGACGCCTCGATGGTTGAGGAAGCGGCCACAGACCCGGCCCGGCCGGGCGCTGCCCGATCCGGCCGTTGGGGACCTGCCCGAAGCCCTGTCCGTCGGCTGACCGTCCGGCAGCATCACCGCACACAGAGAAGGTGTTCCACCATGGAGCGAGGAAGCAACCAGGTCAGTCCGCACAAGGACGATGCGAGGAAGCACGAACTGCAGGGCTATCTGAGGTCCGGCCACTCCACCCATGCCGAGGAGACCTACGATCCCGAGCCGGCAGCCGACGACGACGTGCGAGTGGACGCGGGTGGCCCCGTGCCCCCGCCCGGCGAGGCAAGGGACCGGATCCGTGCCGAGAAGGCGGCTGAAGCTCTGAGGTCCGATCTGGCGCGCCACCTCAATCGCACGGCCTTCCCGGGCAACCGTGCGTCACTCGTGCAGACCTTGTCGAAGGAGCATGCTCCGGACACTCTGGTCGATGCCGTGCGCGAACTGCCCAGGGACGAGCGCTACAAAAACGCGGGGCAGATCGTCCGGGCGCTGGGTCACCGGCCCCACGCCTGACTACGTGGAATCGTCGCATCGCGGGCCCGTCCACGCATAGAGGTGCTGTCTCCGTCCCCGCGGTGGAAACCGGCCCTCGCCCGGAGCCCTGTGACAGTGACGTCCTGGACAACGACCTCGAGGTCCGCGTCGAAGAGCTCAGCGATCGTGATACCGGTTCGTCTCCGGAGTATCGCTCCTGCACGGCACTGGCGGAGACGACCGGCCGGGGTGCATCCACGCGCTTCGAGTGGCGCACAACCGGCCCGGGCGGCGCACAGCCGGCGGCCGGCGGCCAGGAGGGGCCTCACGCAGCCAGTCGGGGGGATGAACCGTGGGAGTGCCTGAGGGCAAGAAGATCGCGTGCGGTCATCGTGTCCGCAATCCTCATGTGCGGAGCCGCCTCGGAGCAGCGATGCTGGCGCTCCAGGACGCGGGCGAGAGCGAGGTGGGCAGAGGCGTGGGCGGGCTCGTCACGCAGGACCTGACGCAGCTCCGCCTCAGCCAGGGAGAGCTGCGCCGTGTAGTAGTACGAACGGGCGAGGAGCATCCGCAGGTCGAGGTTGCGGGGCGCCGCGGCAACCAGGTCCGTGAGAACTCGGGAGGCCGCGCGGTAACGCTGGGACTCGAAGAGGCGGCTCGCATATTGCCGCCGCTCGCTCCAGCTCACTCCCTGTATACCGGCCATCACGTTCTCCGTTCACTGCGCGAACATTCGTTCAGCGGTTCAGACGCCTGACGCCTGAGGCATTCCGAGGCGCGGGGAGTCGATGAGCCCCTCGCCCGACCATGGAAACTTCGTTGAAGCTTGAATCATTCCCGCGCGGGTTCCACCCTAGGGAAGGAAACGCATAAGGGACCCAACGCCTACACCGCTCGACTGCGCGCTCTCCCGTCATCGCCCAGCAAATCGTTCCAGTAGGCGGCGCACCTGCTCGCTCATTGCGGGGCTGCCCTGGTGCCCTGCGTCGTCGAAGACCAGCAGTTCCGAGCCCGGCCAGGCCCGGCTGAATGCCCAGGCGGCATCGAGCGGACAGCTCAGATCATGTCGGCCATGGATGATCACACCGGGGATTCCGGCCAGGCGACCGGCGCCGCGCAGCAGTGCGCCGTTCTCCAACCAGCCGTCATTGGCAGCGTAGTGGGCACATATCCGCGCGAACGCCACCAGCGCGTCCGACGCGCGGCCGCTGTAAGGAGTCGGCCTGCCGTTGGGCTCCAGGGAGAGGGCGGCGTCCTCCCAGGCGGCCCAGCCGAGGGCCGCCTGCGCCCGCACGCCCGGGTCAGGGTGCTCCAGAAGCCTTCCATAGGCGGAGACCAGATCACCGCCGCGCTCACCCTCGGGCACGCCGTGCCTGAACCGCTCCCACTGCTCGGGGAAGAGTCGCGCGACCCCGCCGCGGTACAGCCAGTCGACCTCCGACCGGCCCATCGTCCAAAACGCGGGCAGCACCATCTCCGACACCCGTTCCGGATGACGTACGGCGTAGGCGACCGACAGCGCCGACCCCCACGACCCGCCGAAGACCAACCACCGCTCCACTCCCAGGTACGCGCGCAACCGCTCCATGTCGCGCAGCAGGTGCTCCGTGGTGTTGAGATCCATGTCTGTGGCGGGATCGCTCGCATGCGGAGTACTGCGTCCGCAGCCCCGCTGATCGAACAGGATGATCCGGTAACGCTCCGGATCGAACGCCTTGGGAGTTCCGGACGGACTCCCGCTGCCTGGGCCACCGTGCACGATGAGCGCCGGCTTGCCGTCCGGGTTCCCGCGCTCCTCCCAGTACACGAGGTTGCCGTCGCCGACGTCCAACATTCCGTGGTCACGGGCCGCGGTTGAGGAGAAGGCGGCAGGCATGCGGTGATCTCCTGTGACGGCAACATGGTCGGCCTCGACCGTACAGGGCTCCCCTGGCTGCCGAGGCGACTCAGCTGACGGGCCGTCGTTCAGCCGGCATTCATGTCGTCAGGTCGTGCCCGCCAGGCGGTGACCCTCAAGGAGCGGTCTCGTACACGCCCCCCCCGTGGCCGGGCACTGCGCCGCGACGCGGGCGAGGGCCGGCGGACGCTGTCGGACGCGTCCGCCGCTCCTCTTTCGCCGTACCTGACCGAGTACATCCGGCGCTTCCACGAGCGCTCCCCCGTGATCCGACGGCTACGGCCGGGCTGCCCGACCCCGTCGAGGACGCCGTCGAGCAGGTCGAGTTCGAGCACCGTGGGCTACCGCGGCCGGTGCCAGTCATGCCTGTCGCCGTGCCCGAGACGATCGCCCTGGGGCGACTCGTCGAGGGCTGTCCCTGGCCGTGGGCCGTGGGCCGTTGGGCCGACGGCGAACATCCGGCGGGCGGCCGGCGTGGCGTGTCGTCGTTGGGACATGTCGCAGGTGCGACACGTGAGGTCAGTGACACGTGCGGCTTCATCAGCCGATTCTTTCGGACAGGTTGTGACCGCCAGCTGTACGAAAGGTCTTTCGCTGATGAGATGGATCCGCTTGACGGCGGCTGTATCGACAGGATTGATGCTGGTTGCCGGAGGCCTGCCGGCCGGCGCCGCGACGCGGACGGCTGACACCGGGACCGCCACTCGAGCCGCCGCCGTGCCGGGAGCTCGGACCGCGACCGTACGGCTGGTGACCGGTGACCGGGTGACCGTGACATCGCTGCCCGGCGGACGGCGCACCGCGTCGGTCCGGCCCGGACCCGGGCGCGAGCGCATCCCCTTCCGGACGCTGGAGGGGGACGACAAGGCGCTGACCGTGCTGCCGTTCGACGCCGAGGCGTTGGTGTCCGCCGGCACACTGGACCGTCGGCTCTTCAACGTGACGGCCCTGATCGCCGATGGCTACGACGAGGCCCACGCCTCCATGCTTCCGCTGATCGTCTCCTCGGAGCCGTCACGGGTCGGGGCCAGGGTCAGCTCGCAGGCGGCGAAAACCGCCGCGGCCACTGCCGACCGGCTGGTGGCGTTCAAGGCGGCCGCGACGCCCGCCCGTAGGCTGGAGAGCCTCGACGCGCGGTCGCTGCGGGTCACCGGCGACGACCTGGGCCGCTTCTGGAAGACGCTGAACCCCGGCGGAAAGTCGGACGCCGCCCGTGCCGCGGTGGCTCCGCGGGTCTCGCTGGACGGCAAGGTGAAGGCCGTGCTGGACCGCAGCACCGCGCAGATAAACGCGCCCACCGCTTGGAAGGCCGGCTACGAGGGCCAGGGCGTGAAGGTGGCCGTGCTGGACACCGGTGTCGACGCGGGCCACCCCGACCTGGCCGGTCGCATTGCGGAGGCGAAAGACTTCTCCGGCAGCCCGAGCACGGACGATCACTTCGGCCACGGCACGCACGTCGCCTCGACCGTCGGCGGCACGGGCGCCGCGTCGTCGGGCACCCGGCGCGGTGTCGCGCCCCACGCCGACCTGCTGATAGGCAAGGTGCTGGGCGACGACGGCTACGGCTCGGAGTCTTCCGTCATCGACGGCATGGAGTGGGCTGCCGCCGAGCACGCCAAGGTCGTCAACATGAGCCTCGGTTCGGACGCCGAAACCGATGGCACCGACCCGATGAGCCAGGCCGTCAACGCCTTGACCGCGTCCACCGACACGCTCTTCGTGGTCGCCGCGGGCAACGCTGGCCCGGGCCCCTCCACCGTCGGTTCTCCGGGAGCGGCCGACGCCGCGCTGACCGTCGGGGCCGTCGACCGTGACGACTCCCTCGCCCCCTTCTCCAGCCGCGGCCCGCGGCAGGGGGACAAGGCGGTCAAGCCCGACGTGACCGCACCCGGGGTCGGCATCGTCGCCGCCCGCGCGTCCGGCACCACCATGGGCACCCCGGTCGATGCCAACTACACCTCCGCGTCGGGCACTTCGATGGCGACCCCGCATGTCGCCGGTGCCGCCGCGCTGCTGGCCCAGCAGCACCCCGACTGGGGCGCCCAGCAGCTCAAGGACGCCCTGATCAGCACCTCCCACACGGTGCCCGGCACCAAGGTGACCGAGCAGGGCGGCGGCCGCATCGACCTGGCCACGGCCATGGGCCCCGTCACGGCCACCGGCAGCGTCACCCTCACGCCCCTTGAGGCCGGCGGCGCAGGGGGCCAGACGGCCACCGTCCGCTACACCAACACCGGCAACAAGCCGGTGACGCTCTCCCTGGCCGCCACCCTGGCCACCAACACCGGGCGCGCCCTCGCCGACGGCGCGGTCACCCTCGACTCCCGCACCGTGCAGCTGGCCCCCGGCGCCACGGCCGATGTACCGCTGCACACCGACGCGGCGAACGCCGTCCGCGGCACGTACTACGGCTACGTCACCGCCACATCTGCCGACGGCACCGTGCTCGCCCACACCACTGTGGCCCTGAACGTGCACGCCCCGGTGCACAAGCTCACCGTGGTCGCCCGCGACCGCGACGGCAAGGTCATCGAGGGCGCCGCTCCGGTGATCTGGGGTGCCGACGGCTTCGTGAACTACACGAGCATGGAGCCGGCCGTCGCCGAAGTGGAGGAGGGCACCTACCAGCTCAGCTTCGGCACGCTGGACAGGGCGGCCGACGGCCAGGAGTTGCGCGAGGTGGTCAACCCGGAGGTGAAGGTCACCAGGGACATGTCGGTGACGCTCAACGCCGCCGACACCACCCCGGTGCAGATCCGCACGCCCCGCCCTGCCGAGCAGCGCGGTGTGCTCAGCTACCAGACGTACCGGAAGATCGACGGCAACGGCCTGATCCAGGGCGTGATGTTCTTCGACATCGCCAAGCGGATCTACGTCAGCCCCACTGCTGCGGTCACCGACGGCGACTTCGAGTTCTCCTCGCGCTGGCAGATGGTGGCCCCGCAGCTGCGGGCGAAGGTCTCCGGTACGTCGCTGGGCTTCAGCCCGTATTACGTGAACACCTCCCCGCCCTTCAGCGACAAGGGAGCACGACTGACCGCCGTGGACGCCGGCAAGGGCACGAGCGCCGAGCTTCGCGCCGCACAGGTGCGCGGCAAGCTGGCCGTCGTCCGCTGGGACTTCTCCGACGACCGGGCGCTCGCGCAGGCCGCGGCGGACGCCGGGGCCAAGGCACTGATGCTGGTCGTGGAGGACGACTTCTACCCCTGGACTCGGTGGAGCCCAACCGGTGACCGGATGGCTCTGCCCACCATGCGCGCCGGCGCGGCGGAAGGCACCGCGGTGCTCAAGCGCGCCGGCGAGCGGACCACGACGGTGGAGTTCTCCGGCACGGTCCGCAGCCCGTACCTGTACGACGTGATGCAGGTGTCCAAGGGCTCCGTCCCCAAGCGGCTGGTGTACACCGTCTCCGAGCGCGAGAGCGCGGTGGTCCGCAGCACGTACACCCGCACCGGTGCCTCGTCCTGGGCGAGCGAGCAGCGGTTCGGATGGCGGCCGTACCAGGACACCGCGTGGAACCAGTACACGCGCCACGTTCCGGTGGGACAGGAACGCGTCGAGTACGTGACCGGCGGTGACACGCTGTGGAAGCATGTCGTGCACCACAATGTCATCGACATCCCCGACTTCCCGTTGCAGGCCGGCATGCACGACGACCCGCGCACCTACCGGCCGGGCCAGCGCGCCACGGAGCGTTGGTTCGGAGCGGTGGTCCGTCCGTCGATCCCCCGTGGTGGGCACCTGCCGTCGGTGCGCAACGGCGACACCCTGTCCGTGTACGTTCCGGAGTTCAACGACTCCGGCGTCGGCCACTGGTCGTTCGCGGAGGTCGACTCCTTCGGTGGCGGCGTCGGCACCGGCGTCACGGCGTCCGCGGCGAGCGACACGGCCGCGGCGACGCTGTACCGGAACGGGAAGCTGATCGCCGAGTCCGACCAGGGCGCGTGGGGCAACTTCGAGGTACCCGCGGGCAAGGCCGACTACCGGCTGGACCTGACGACCGTTCGTACCTCGGCCGACTGGCACTTCGGTACCGGCACGCACACGTCGTGGACGTTCCGCTCGGACACCGCAGCCGGCCCGGCACTGCTGCCGCTGCTCCAAGTCGACTACGCCGTACCCGTCGACGCCCGGAACGCGGTGGGCTCGCAGCGCAAGCACACGCTCGGCCTGAACGTCCGGATGCAGGACGGCATGGCGGCGCCGCGCGGCGTGACGCTGAAGGTCGAGACGTCCTACGACGACGGGCGCACCTGGACCACTGCCACCACGGCCCGCAAGGGCAGCGGCTTCACCGCCACCGTGGAGCGGCCGACTCAGGTGCACGGCGACGCGTACGTGACGCTGCGTGTGACCGCGAAGGACGAGGCCGGCAACACCGTCCGGCAGACGGTGGACCGCGCCTACCTGCAGCGCGGCACCGCATGAGTCGCCGGGAACGGTAGAGCGGACCGACCGGGCTGAACCGCGGCGGGTGCCAGGGAGTGTGAACCCTGGCACCCGCCGTGCCCCGTCCCGGCCCACCCACGCCCGACGCCCCGCCCGGGCACCTCACGCCCCCGCCGGCCAGCCGCCGGCACCCGCGGGCCGGTAGGGGGAGCCCAATCCCCGTTCACCCATGCCGCGTTGAGGCGCTGATGGTACGAGCCCGCATGGGACGGTTCTCCGGACACATTGAGATGTCTCATTCGGGTGAGTCTCCGGAGCCCTCCCGAAGCCGAATTGAGCGATCGTCCGTTGGGTGGCTGTCGGGCTCTTCCACAGGACTGGAGTACGCCCGGGTTCCAGGGCGGCCACTACAAGCGTGACCGGGGCAAGCCGGCAGGCAAGGGCTGTCCCGTGTTCGAGGCGTCCCACGGGAGCGTGAGATTCCCGCAATCACTCGCCGATTCCCGGAGTGCTGCCCGTAATCTGCGGCTTTATGAGGGAATCCGAAACTCGCTCCCGGCTCTCGGCACGTGACGCCGTCGGCCTTGCGGAGGTCTTCTCCCTCCACACCTTCCGATCGAGCCGGTCGGGACAGGGGGAAGAGCGGCATGACTGAGGCAACCGGCAGGGTGGCACTGGTGACAGGGGCCAGCAGCGGAATCGGTGCGGCCACCGCGCGTCTTCTGGCCGCGCGAGGGATGCGGGTGGTGGTCAACTACCTCCGCAGCAGCAAGGCAGCCGAGGACGTCGTTGCCGACATCGAGGCCGCAGGCGGCCAGGCCATGGCCGTGCAGGCCGACGTGCGCGAGGCAGCGGCGATCGAGAGCATGGTCGAGCAGGTCCAGGCGGCATGGGGCGGCATCGACGTGCTCGTGCACAACGCGCTCATCCCGTATGCGGTCAAGTCGTTTCAGGACATGACGTGGGAGGAACTGGGCGGCAAGCTCGACGCCGAGATGCGCGCGGCGTTCGCGGTCACCAAAGCCGTCCTGCCCGCCATGACCGAACAGGGCTGGGGACGCATCATCTACCTCGGTACCGGCCTCAGCCGTCGGCCCCGGGAGGGCATGATCGCACTGGGCACGGCCAAGGCCGCACTGGAGCAGTTCGCCCGGTACGTCGCCCAGGAAGTGGGCCCGCGGGGCATCACGGTCAACGTTGTCGCGCCCGGCCCGGTGGAGGACACCCGCATGGCGGATGTGCTCGACGATGCGCACAAGAGGCGGCAGGTGGCCGCTACCCCCCTGGGCCGCCTGGCACACCCCGCCGACGTCGCCCAAGCGGTCGCCTTCTACGCCGGCGAGGACAACGCCTTCATGACAGGCACCACGGCCGCAGTCAACGGCGGGATGTCCATGTACTGACGCCCGCTGTCCTCCGCCCACGGGGCCGCACCGTCCCGGTCCGGCCGACGGCCGATCCGCATCCCGCGCACCGTCACCTCAGCACCACGGGCCGCAGCGCCCGCGGGCGCATGACGGTGACACGATCAGGGAAGAACGTTCATGCACACGATCGATCTCGCCTACGTCGGGCGGGGCCTGCACGAGGAACTGGTCGCCTACATCGCCGACCAGCAGGACTACTACGCCGACGAGGGCGTCCACGTCGCGCTGCGCGACGGCTGCACCTGGGACGAGGAGCGGCTGCGCCGCGGCGCCACCATCGGGCTCGGCCGGGCACTGCTGTCCCGGCTGACCAGTGGTATCCCCTGGGCCGCACTCCATGTCAACACCCACCGCCCGCTGTTCTGGTTCCTCGCCCGCCCCGGCCTGACCTCCCTGGCCGACCTGGCCGGCCGACGGCTGGCGGTGCACGCCCCCCACACCGCGCCCGGGTGCTTTGCCCGGATCGTGCTGCGCCAGGCGGGCCTCGACCCGGACCGCGACATCCGTACCATCGTCCGCTCGCCGGGCGACTACGGCATGGACCTGCGTCGACTGCACGACGGCAGGATCGACGCCGCCCTGGTCGGCAGCACCATGGCGCCGGAGGCGATAGCCGCCGAGCACGGCTGGCAGGTGCTGGCCTGGGTCGGCGACCACTTCCAGATCCCCACCGTAGGCGTGGCCGTCGACCCCACCTGCATTCACCCGGACGACCCCGCGGTCCAGGCCGTCGTACGAGCCCACCGGCGCGCCCTGCAGGTGATCCACAACGAACCCGACACCACGGTGCGGCACATCCAGACGTTCCTCGGCCGACACACCGCGGATGAAGCCCGAGCCCACTACGAGACGTTCATCGCCCCGTATTTCACCACCGACGGCCGAGCCGACCTCGCCGTCGGCGCCGCCGCAATCATGGCGGTCGCCGCCGAACTCAGCGTCCCCGCCGGTGTCACCGCAGCCGAGTTCTACCGCACCGCAAGCGCCACACCCTAAGGGGGCCAGGGCGGAGGTGTCTCGGCGCGCTGGTGGGTGACGTGTCTTCCTGACAGCCCTCAGCCTGATGAGTGGTCGAGATCAGTGGCCAGTCCGCTTCCGGAACTTGTCGGCTGTCTTGTGGCTGAGCTCCTGTGCCTTCCCTCGCAGCTGCTCGCCCAGACCATGCCTCTGCATGGATTTGTCGCCGATTGCCTTGCCAAGGGTCTCCCTCATCTTGCCCTTGACCTGTTTCGCCTTGCCCTTGGTCATCAGAATCCCTGTCCTTCCGAGAGTCGGCAGGGGTGAGGTATGCGGGGCTGTCCTCCCACCCTGCCTCCGCCACCGAAGTGCCGCAAACCGGCTTGTTCGGGGCGGGCACGTCGTCCGGCGTACGGCGGGACGGCCCGACCTCGCACAGCCGCATGTCGTCGCGCTCTCCGCCACAGGACTGTCCGCGAGCGCCGCCCCTCACGCCGACGCCCACATCCAGGTCCGTTGAGTGGTTCCCGTCGGCGGGGCGGCTGACGGACCATGTAAGGGGACGGACTCCGATCGGCGGCCGTGCCTCGTGTTCCGTCTGCAGGTGATCGCAATGAAGGGTTCGATCCGGATCGGGAGTGTGCGGGGGCTGGAGCTGCGTGCGCATTGGAGCGTGCCTCTGATCATGCTGCTCTTCGCGTACGGTCTGGGCAGCCGCACGCTGCCTGCGTACGCGCCGGGCCTGGCGCCGGTGGTGTACGCGGTGGCTGGAGTTATCGGTGCTCTGCTGTTGCTGGTGAGCCTGGTGGCACATGAGGTGGCGCACGCACTCACGGCCCGCAGGTCCGCGATTCCCGTGCGGGACATTACGTTGTGGGCACTGGGCGGAATGACCCGGATGCAGCGGCCGGAGACGGCACGGGCGGCGCTCGCGGTCGCCGTGAGCGGGCCGCTGACCAGCCTGGTGCTCGGTGGGGCCGCGCTGGGAGCCGCGGCCGGGGTGGAGGCAGGGGGCTGGCGGATACCAGCTGGTGTGCTGGCTTGGCTGGGCGGCACGAACCTGCTGCTGGGTGTCTTCAATCTGCTGCCTGCCGCGCCCTTGGACGGAGGCCGAGTCCTGCAGGCCGCGCTGTGGTGGTGTACGGGTGACGAGGACCGGGCCCGGCGGGCGGCCGGGCGCAGCGGACAGGTCATCGGCACGGGCCTCGCCGTGGTCGGATGGCTGGCTTTTGTGCGGGGGGTGCCGGGTGGATTGTGGCTGATGGTCATCGGCTGGTTCGTGGCGCTCACCGCCGCGGCCGAACGACGGTGGGCCGAGCTCCGCGCGACCCTGCGGGGCATACGCGTGAGGGAGGCGATGACCAGTCCGGCCGCCACCGGTCCGGACTGGCTGACGGTGGACCGCTTCCTGTCCGAGGTGGCCCCACAGTCGAGTCATACCGTCCTACCATTGGTGGACTTCGAAGGCCGTCCCAGCGGCGTCATACGGCTGCGCCACCTCGGTGCTCTGCCGTCCCAGCAGCGGGAGACGCTGCGCATACGGGAAGTGGCGACCCCGCTGTCGCAGTGCACACTCGCAACACCGGACGAACTTCTCACCGAGGTCCTGGACCGCCTCGGCTCGGGCGGCGGACTGCCCATCCTGGTCACGGACAGCGCCCGACTCGATGGGATCGTCACCGCCCACGACATCCACCGAGTCGCCCAGCGGCACAGAACGGGCCCTGAGGACGCTACTCCGACCCCCGACGAACGACTTCCGGCACGGCCTGCCGCATCCGGACCCGCGAAGAAGCGAATACGTTCGCGCACCCCATCGGGTTCCAGGGCGACCGGACGGCGCCGGCTGCGTCTATGGCGCCGTGCGCTCGACGCACACAGCTCATGGACCTGGTGTTCACGGTGGGAGCGCACGGATTGCTCGTGACGGCGTTCAACACATTCGACCATTCGGCGCGCGGCCGCATCCGGGGCTGCCGGACGGATGGTTCGACGCCGTGCCCTGAACGGTGGTGGGCACGCGTCCGCTCCGGCACCGACGTCCCGGAGCGGACAACAACGCTGATGCGCCTGTGTCAGGCCTTGGCAGCGGGCTGGGCGGTAACGGCGTTCTCCGCCTCACCGTCCTGTGCAGCGGCGGAGGGGGCAACGCCGGGGATGGTCGCGGCCACCGCGGCTGCCAGGAGCGCGACGCCGCCGCCGATCAGCAGGCCGGTGCGGAAACCGTCCTCGGAGGCGAAGGTGAAGCCGCCCATGGTGACCGTCATCTGCGAGAGGACGACACCGATCACCGCGGCGCCGATCGAGGTGCCGAGCGAGCGCATCAGCGTGTTGAAGCCGTTTGCGGCGGCCGTCTCGGACACCGGGACCGCACTCATGATCAGGGCGGGCATCGCACCGTAGGCGAGACCGACGCCACCGCTGATCACGACGGTGACGATCAGCAGGCCCCAGGTCGAGCCCATCAGCGCCATCGACAGGGCATAGCCGGCCGCGATGACGAGGGAACCGGAGACGAGGGTGAACTTCGGGCCGCGCGCGTTGGTCAGCTTCCCGCCGAACGGCGAGACGACCATCATGACGAGGCCGGCGGGTGCCATCCAGAGGCCCATCGCCAGCATCGACTGGCCGAGGCCGTAGCCGGTCGCCTTGGGGAACTGCAGCAGCTGCGGAACGATCAGCATCTGCGCGTACATGCCGACGCCGATCAGGACCGAGGCGGCGTTGGTGAGCAGCACCCGGGGGCGGGCGGTGGTGCGCAGATCGATCAGCGGGTCACGAGTGCGCAGCTCCCAGAAACCCCAGACCAGCAGGACCACGACCGCGGCGGCGAAAAGGCCGAGCGTGCTGCCCGAACCCCAGCCCCAGTCCCCACCCTTGGAGACCGCGAGCAGCAGACAGACCAGGCCCACGCCGAGGCCGAGCGCGCCGGCCAGGTCGAAGCGCTGCCCCTTCGCCGCGGCCGGTACGTTGGGAATGAAGGACCAGATCATCACGGCGATCAGCGCGGCGAGGACGGCCGAACCCCAGAACAGTGCCCGCCAGCTCGCGTACTCGGCGACCGCGGCGGCGATCGGCAGGCCGAGGCCGCCGCCGATGCCCATGGAGGCGCTGACCAGAGCGATGGAGGAGCTGAGCTTCTCGGGCGGCAGCAGGTCACGCAACAGGCTGATGCCGAGCGGCACCACGCCCATGCCCATGCCCTGCAGCCCGCGCCCGACGATCATCATGCCGACGGACGAGGTCAGGGCGCACACCACCGAGCCCGCGAGCAGCGGCACGCAGGAGGCGAGCAGCATCTTGCGCTTACCCAACAGGTCGCCGAGGCGGCCGGCGACCGGGACGCAGACCGCGGCCGACAGCAGCGTGACGGTGATCACCCACGTGGCGTTGGAGGACGTGGTGTGCAGGATCTGCGGCAGATCCGCGATCAGCGGTGTCACCAGGGTCTGCATGACCGCGGCGACGGTACCGGCCAGCGCGAGCGTGGCGACGACGCCGCCCGATCGGGAGGTGGGCTGGGGGCCGTCCATGAAGGACTCCTCTACTTCGACATTCGAGGCTGGGATGGAATATGCATCATACACATCTCATGTATCGACCACGTTGAATGCATCATGCATGGGGCAGGATCATTGCGATATCGCATGCACCGTCCGGCATGCACAGGACCGTCGAGGAGATCCGATGAGCAGGGCCACGCGCCAGGTGGAGTACGAGCAGATGCTGCAGAGCCGCTACCTTCACCTGCACAAGTCGAAGGGGCGGCGCCAGGGCAGCACCCTGGAGCGCAGCGCGTACATCCTGCTCAGCCGCATCCGAGTGCAGGGCCCGATGTCCATCGGCCAGCTCGGTGACGCCTTCGGCCTGGACGCGTCCACTCTGAACCGGCAGACCGCGGCCGCCATGCGCGCCGGGCTCGTCGAGCGCATCCCGGACCCGGACGGCGGCATGGCACGCAAATTCCGTATCACCGCGGAAGGCGAGCGGCGTCTCGACGAGGAGCGCGAGGGCACCATCCACACCCTGGACCAGATCATGGCCGACTGGTCCGACGAGGACATCGCCGCCTTCGCCGACTACCTCAAGCGCTTCAACACCGACATCGAGCGCCTGGACGGTAGGCCCTGGCCGCGCCCGTGAGATGGCAGCGCACTGGTTCTCGTCGTCCTCCTCAGCCTTGCCCTTGGCCGGCGACTTCGCCGGTGACGCCGTACCCGACGGACTCCCACCCGCCGTCGACGGCGTCGGGCCTCGGCTCCGGTTGGGGGTCCCCCTCCGGCTCAGGCTTGGCGCGATCGAGGAGTTCGACGGCGGTGGCGCGCCCCTCGGGGTCCTTGTCCGGGCAGGCCGCGACGACCTCGGGCGAGGTCCGGCTCCAGGTCTGGCTCTTCGGGGACGATGCGGTACAGCACACCGTGCCCCGACTCCTCGCCGAAGGGCGGCCGGCCGCACGCCACGTACGCGAGTACCGAGCCCAGCGCGAACACGTCGGTGGCGCCGCTCAACCGCCTTGGACCCGAGGCCTGTTCGGACGCCATGCAGGCGGGCGTGCCCACGGCCATGCCGGTCCTGGTCAGCCGGCTCTGTTCGGCGGCCCGGGCGACGCCGAAGTCGATGAGGGTGAGACCGTCGAGAGTCAGCATGACGTCGGACGGCTTGAGGTCCCGGTGCACCATGTCCAGCGCATGCACCGACGCCAGGCCCGCCGCCGCGCGCAGCAGCAGCCACAGCGCGTGCGGGTACTGGGCCCGATGCGCCCGGAACGCGTCCTGCGCCGGGCGGCACCGCCACGGGAGCCTGTTGTCCGGGGCCGCCACCGCCCGGGCCTGGAACCGGCTCCACCCGAGACCGACTCACCGCTCGCCCTGGATCGCCCAGCCGGTCGCCCCGGCTGTGACGTACGTCCTGTTGCCGCGCAGGCGGCCGTCCTACGGTTACCTGCCACGCGCGCCCCGGGCTCGCAAGTGCTCGCGACCGGATCTCGCACAGGCAACACAACCACGGCGGGCACGTGTGAAGGACGGTTCACCATGCCCAGTGATCTCTCGCCAGTCATAGCTGCCGCCGCTCGCTGGCTGCTGTCGGCATTCCCGCCGGCACCTGGCCCGCTGAACGACGCCCTGGCCGAAGCCCAGGCATGGCAGGCGGCTACGATCGCCGCCGCCCTCCGCTACCCCACCGAGCTGGACGCCGAACTCCTGAACCTGCTCGGCCCGGGTGGCTCCGACCGGCTGGACGCCGTCACCGGCACCGATGCCCACCCGCTGGACAGCACCGAATACGCCTGGCGCACCTGGGTGGACGAAACCGTTGTCAGCTGGGCGGCCTGCCTGCTGGCCGACACCGATCTCGCGACCGTGGCAGCGGCCTGCCTGGCTGCAACCCACCACGGCGCGGGCAGTGTGGGCGATGCGCGTCGGCTGACAATTCCCAGCGCTCGCGATCACCGTGCGGCGCCGCTGTTGCGGCACCCGGACCTTGTCAGCCCGATCGCAGACCTCCACCGCGAGACACTGCTTGGCCTCCTCGAGATCGCCCCGGCCAGAAGCTCACCCGAGCCAAGGTAACCACGAAGCCTGCATACCGGTCGTCCACCCCGTACGCGGCCGCGCGCCCTGCGGCTTCCGCGACGCCGACCCGATGCGCACCGCGAATCGAATGCCGGAAACCCTGGCCCGATTCCGGCGGGCCAGGGTTTCCATGCTGTGCGGGCGTTGCTGTTACCACTTGTCGTTGTGGAAGTCCTTGATCACTCGGAAGCTACCCACGACACCGTTCTTGACCCACACGCCGCCGCGGACGAAGTGCGGCGTGACACCGTTGCTGGTGCTCCAGGGGCCGACTGTGGCAACAGGAGAGCCGTTGTCACAGGTTGCGCCGCGGAAGACCTCAACGGTCCGGCGGCTGTCGTTGCGGACGTTGAGAGTCCTGGAGCCCAGACCGCTCACCACGGTGATGCAGCCGTCGGAGTGGGCGGAGTAGGACCGCTCGTTGAAGAAAATCCTTCCCTTGTCGTAGTCGCCGCCGTAGCCGCCGCCACCGTAGCCGCCACCACCGCCACCGCCGTAGCCGCCGCCACCCTTGCCGCCACCGCCACCGCCGTAGCCACCACCGCCACCGCCGTAGCCGCCACCACCGCCGCCGCCGTAGCCGCCGCCACCGCCGTAGCCACCGCCACCGCCGTAGCCGCCACCGCCACCGCCACCGTTGCCGCCGTAGCCGCCACCGTTGCCGTTGCCGCCGTAGCCGCCACCGTTGCCGTTGCCGATGCCGTTGCCGTTGCCGCCACCGTTGCCGATGCCGTTGCCGCCACCTCCGTTGCTCTTGCCCTTCTCCCCGGCGCCGCCGCCGTCCTGCGAAGGCACGCCGGGAGCGGCGGCCTGTTGCTGGACAACGGGCGCGGCTGCGGGGGTGTCCGCGGCCGTGGCGTAGTTGATACCGGTTGCCGCCAGGGCCGCGGCGCCGACAGCGGCGGCGGTCACGACGACAGTACGCGTGGTCATATCGCTTCTCCTGTCTCAGAGACATCGGCTGTAGCCGATGCGTGGCAAACGTACTGAATAGTGTTTTTATCTGTCATATCGGACGCATCGAAAGTGTGACACCAACGGCCGATCGGGTGAATTTGCGCCATTTACGCGTAGAGCTGCGCCTATTTGAGAAGTAGTCACGCCGATCTCTATCTGAATGACTGTCACTTGCCTTGTGGCTCAGCGCTCTGAGTGTCGGTCAGCGTCCGATCTGCCGCGGCAGAGGGCGACGGCAGAAGCCAGGGCCGGACCTGCTCGAAGCACGGATCGGTCCTTGTTCCGACGGACAGCCTGGAGGGGTGCATCCGGGTACGAGAAGCGCACGCATCCGGTTCTTGATGCGTGTCACCTACCGGACACGTCGTCGCAGCAAGCCTTGTCCTGCCAGGCATCGCGACCCCACAGGCCGTGGCACCGACAAGTCGGAGGCTCCACCGCGAAGACTCCCCTGGAAGCCGATCGAGGAGTGACTCGACGCCGTCCGGCATTCGCGCGAGCCCGAATTCGAAGAGGGTGCCGAAGTCGAGCTCGAACCCGTCCTGGTGGTGATCTGATGACTCCATGCGCCTTGAGCATTGCGTGACCAGGAACCACATCGAGGTATGGAATGCACGTGTGCTGCCGCCTGGGACGGTACGGATCACGTTCTGGAAGGTTCTGCGCGGCTCTCTCCTACCGATCCTGGTCTGGGTCGGCGTCGCGTGCTTCGTCTACTTCGTCTACAACCCGGTGGTAGCAGTAGTCCTTGCTGGGCTTTTCACGTTCTCCTTCGTCGTGGGGGTCGCCCTCCGCCGCAAGGCAGGGCACTCCGTCCGGTGCTGCGTTTACGGTGCGGTGGGAGGAATGCTCGACAAGTCGATGGCGGGATTCTGAGGCATTGCGACTGTGGGCGGGCCTTCGTGTTCCGGGTGTGTTGACCGACGCTCCATCGGTCTGGTTCGCAGCGGGGGATGCAGCCGGCGCTCCGGCCCTACGGACCGCGGTATGGCGGCGAGGCCGTGACCGCGCGAGGCTGGCCCACGGTGGAGTGGCAGAAGAGGGGGACCTTCGCGTGACCGACGATCGTTACCGTTTGTTGGCAGATGCTGTCCGGTTACAGTTCCGCTCGCACGGACGTGTCCTGTCCGTCCGCAGAGCCGGCGGTTCCGACCCTGCGCCGGGACAACTCGCCGTGGACAAGCCATCGCAGGTCTGCCGGCCCCACACCGTGGCGATCTGCCGTTTTCTCGCCGCGGGGCGCACGTACCTGGCCCCGCACTGGCCTGTCCCCACCCGGGGAGGCGCATCGTGAAGCGGTATCTGCGCCGGGTGCGGATGGTTGAGCCGACAGTCTCCGCAGCCGAGCACGAGCTGTTCGGCGGGCCCCTGCGCTACGACATGGGCTGGGCCGAACATGAACGTGCGCGGCTCGACTTGAACATGCTCTCGGCCATTCGTGCCATGCCCCGGCTGGTCGGCGGAACCCTGCGCAGGGCCTGGTCCGCCGATCGGCCCGCACTGCTGGCGGTCGGGGTCAGTGAGATCGGCCAGGGCATCGCGGCAGCCGTCAGCCTGCTTGCGGTCAACGCCGTGATGCATGCCCTGCTCGGCAGCGGCACGCCTGTCGACCGCCTGTACGGCGCCCTTCCCGCGTTGATCGCCGGCGCGGTCGTCGCGGTGGTGAACGTCGGCCTCGCCGGCTGGTCCACTTCACGGGCCGGGCGCCTGGAGCCCCTGGTGGAACGGATCGCGACCACCGAGTACCTGGCCGCAGCCACCGCGGTCGAGCTGGAGGCCATCGAGGACCCGGAGTTCCGGCGCCTGATCGATGTCGCGCAGTACGGTGCCGCCTCGGCCCGACGCATGATCAGCGCCTGCGTCGCCGCACTGAACGGAACGATCTCTCTGATCGCCACAGCAAGCGTCCTGACCGTCCTGCACCCCGCGCTGCTGCCCATGCTGCTGCTGATCGCGGCACCGCGCGGCTGGGGAGCCATGCGGGTGGCGCAGGAGCGCTATGTGTCGGTGATGACCTGGGTCGAGCATGTGCGCGCCAGCCGCCTGATCGGCAACCTCCTCACCGAGCGCAGCGCGGCCCAGGAAGTGCGGATCCACTCGGTCGGCCCGTTTTTGTTGGACAAGTACAAGGGGATGGCCCAGAGCGCCGAGGCCGAGCAGAAGCGGCTCGCCAACGGCAAGGCCCTGACCGAGCTGGTGGCCGCTGCCCTGTCCGGTCTGGCCATGGCCGGCACGTACGGGGTGATGTTCTGGCTGATCACGGCCGGGCACATGAGTCTTGCCGTGGCCGGCACCGCCGTGATCGCCGTACGCTCCGGCTCCGCGAGCCTGGGCGCGCTGGTCATGAACGTCAACCAGCTGCACGAGGAGAGTCTTTATGTCCAGGACCACGACAGGTTCCTGGCCGAGGCCGCAGGACGAGCCATCCCCTCGGGCGGGGAACCCGTGCCGCACCAGGTCGAACAGGTCGTCCTCGACAAGGTCACCTACCGCTACCCGGACCGCGACGCTCCGGCCCTGGACGGGGTTTCGATCACTCTCCCCATGGGGTCGGTGACCGCAGTGGTGGGCGAAAACGGATCGGGCAAGAGCACCCTGATGAAGGTTCTGGCGGGTCTGCTGCTGCCGCAGAGCGGCACGGTGCGCTGGGGCGGATCCGAACTGACCGGCCTGGACCGCTCACAGGTGTTCGACCGCGTCGCACTGCTGACGCAGGATTTCCAGCGCTGGCCGGTGACAGCCGCCCTGAACATCCGCATCGGCCGCCCCGACCATGATGCCGAGCACGAGGAACTGGAGCCCTCCGTCGACTACGCCGGCGCCTCCCCGGTCATCGCGAAACTGCCCCATGGTCTACGGAGCCTGCTGGCCCGGATGTTCCGCGGCGCCTCGGAGCTCTCCGGAGGCGAGTGGCAGAAAATCGGGCTCGCCCGTACACACTGGCGCAGCTCCACGTGCCCGGCGGACAGCGTCCTGATCGTCGACGAACCCACCTCCGCGCTCGACCCCGAAGCGGAGATCGCCGCCTTCGACCGCATCCGTCAACTCGCCGGGCCACACCGGGCCGTGGTCCTGGTCACTCACCGCATGTCCGGTGTCCGCCACGCCGACACCATCTACGTCCTCACCCAGGGACGCCTGAGCGAACACGGCACCCACGATGAACTGATCGCCGCAGACGGACGGTACGCAGCCATGTTCCGCACTCAGGCCGCCCAGTACGCACCGGATTCCCGCGCCCGGGTTCCGAACCCCAGCACCCCGCCCGTCCCGGACCGCTCCTGACCCCGCAGACCGAAAGGACGGTCGTGCCTCCGAGCTCCCGCACCTCGCCACGTCCGCTCGGGCCGGGGCTCCCTCCGTGGTGCGGAACCGGCTGACCGACGAGCTCATCGGCGCCGACCAGAGGCGAGGACCGGGCCGGGCCAGGTCAGGTCAGGTCAGGTCAGGTCAGGTCAGGAGCAGGGGCTCATCGCATGGACGCGGTGGGTGGACGCTCGCGTACCGCCCCGTAGGCGATGAAGTACGCCGGCACTCGCTTGAGCCACCGCGAGGTGGTCAACAGTTCGGTCATCCGCTGTGACCGCTTGGCGTTACCGAGGGGCGGGCGTCCCTCCAGTACGGGTGCGATGACCCGCGCGTGGGCGAATCGCTGCAGCGCCTGCGTCACGGCTGTGGTCGGCCACCGGCGGCGCTGTACGGCGCGTACGTCCCCCAGGCCGACCGTACCCCTGCGCAGCGGCTCGACGAGATACCGGGCGGTGGCGACGGCGTCTTCGACAGCAAGGTTGATGCCGATACCGAAGACCGGCGACATCGCGTGCGCCGCGTCACCGATGCACAGCAGTCCCGGGCGGTGCCAGCGCCGGAGGCGGTCGAGCCGTACGTCGAGCATCTTCACCTCGTCCCACGACCGCAGCCCGTGCACCCGGTCCCCGAGCCAGGGGACGGCGGCCGAGAAGTCGGACATGAACCGCTCAAGACCGGCGGCACGGCGCTCGGCATCGGTCCCCTTGGGGATCAGCGCCGCGCACTGCCAGTAGTCCCCACGGTCGATCATGGCGGTGAGGAACCGGTCGCCGACGCCTCCCACGAGCCCGTGCGGATCGCCTTCGCGCCGTGGCAGTCGGAACCACCAGGCGTCCATCGGGCAGGTGAATCTCCGCAGGCCCAGTTCGGGCCGAGACCGGGCCAGCGAGCCCCGGCCGTCGCAGGCCACCGTGAGGGTGGCCCGCAGTTCGCCGGTACGGCCGTCGGGGGTGCGGTACCGCACCCCCGTGACCCGTCCGCGCTCCACCAGGAAGGAGGTCGCCTCGGTGCTCATCCGCACGGAGAACGACGGCTCTCCAGCGGCCTCGTCCGCGAGGAGGTCGAGCAGGTCCCACTGCGGCACCATCGCCACGTAGTTGTAGGGCCCCCGCAGCGCGCCGATGTCTCCGACGGTCACCAGCGAACGGTCAGGGCCGAGCGGCAACTGGACCGTCGTCACCCGCCGCTGCGGCAGACGGGCAAACCGCTCCGCCAGGCCGAGGTCGTCCAGCAGCGCCAGGGTGGACGGATGCACCGTGTCGCCACGGAAGTCGCGCAGGAAGTCGCCGTGCTTCTCCAGGACCGTGACCGCCACTCCGGCCCGGGCCAGCAACAGGCCGAGGACCATTCCGGCGGGGCCGCCGCCCACAACACAGCACGTGGTCCGTTCCATCGCAGCCCCTGCCCTCGGTGAAATCCCGGCATCCATCACACCGGGACATATACCATCAAACCCTGCAAATCTGCCGTGAAGATTCGCGGATCCTTCTGGGAGGCATGATGAGCCAGCAGCCGGTCCTTCTGCCCTACGCCGACCCGGCCTTCGTGGCGGACCCCTACCCGCTCTACCGACAGCTGCGCGAGGACGGCCCGGTACGGCGCGCCGTCATCGCCGGCGGCCTGGAAGCCTGGCTGGTCACGCGCTACGAGGACGGCATCGTGGCACTGTCCGACCCCCGGTTGAGCAGCGACGTCCGTGACGCGTCGGATCCGCGCCTCCTGCAGCGGCTGCCCGCGACCGAACGCGAGTCCGTACTGCGCAACATGCTCCGCTCCGACCCGCCCGACCACACCCGCCTGCGCCGCCTGGTCTCCAATGCGTTCACAGCGCGCAGGGTGGCCGAGCTGCGGCCTCGTGTCCAGGCCATCACCGACCGACTGCTCGACGCGATCGTGCCGGTCGGCCACGCCGACCTCGTCGAGGACTTCGCACTGCCGCTTCCGGTCACGGTGATCAGCGAATTGCTCGGGGTGCCCGTGGACGACCGCCACGACTTCCAGCGGTGGACCGACGACATGATCCTGCAAGGGGCGGAGCCGCCGGACCCGGCCCGGATGGACGCGGCGTGGCGGCAGATGCACTCGTACCTGATCAGGCTCCTGGAGGCCAAACGAGCCCGGCCCGGGAACGACCTGCTCAGTGCGCTGATCGCCACCCGGGACGAGGAGAACCGGCTGGACGAGGACGAGCTGATCGCCATGGCCTTCCTGCTGCTGGTGGCCGGATACATCACCACGGTCAACCTGATCGGCAGCGGCATCGCCGCGCTGCTCGCCCACCCCGACCAGCTTCAGATGCTGCGGAAAGATCCGGCGCTTCTGCCGGGCGCGATCGAGGAGTTCCTTCGCTACGACGGACCGGTCAGCCCCGGGATCGCCCGGTTCGCGCGCGAGGACGTCTCCATCGCGGGCGTGACCATCCCGCGCGGCGCGACCGTGCTGATCGCCTCCGCCATCGCCGACCGCGACCCGGCACGGTTCTCCGAACCCGATCGCCTGGACATCACCCGACAGGACAATGCTCACCTCGCGTTCGGACACGGCATCCACTACTGCCTGGGGGCACCGCTGGCCCGGCTCGAGGGCCAGATCGCCATCGGAACCGCCCTGCGCCGCCTTCCCCACCTCACCCTGGCCGTGCCGCCCGGCGAGCTGCGGTGGCGGCCGGGCGGACTGCGCGGGCCCGAGCGGCTGCCCGTCACCTTCACGTCGGGCAACCCGAACTGAACAAGCGAAAGCTGCCGCCGACGGCACCCCGCTGTACAAGCTCTCGTCCACGTGTACGAGGAGAAACCGTGCTCATCGACCTCACCGGCAAGACCGCACTCGTCACCGGATCCACGCAAGGAATCGGTTTTGCCGTTGCCGCGGGACTGGCCCGTGCCGGCGCCCACGTAGCGGTCAACGGACGCCGCCGACAATCCGTGGAGGAAGCCATCGAGAAACTGCGGCAGGAGACGGACCGTGACTCCTTCATCGCCGCGCCCGGCGACATCACCATCGACGACGGCGCCCGGCATGTCACCGAGGCAGCCCCGGACGTCGACGTCCTTGTGAACAATCTGGGCATCTTCGGAGCGACCCCTCCCCTGGAGATCAGCGACGAGGCATGGCGCCAGTACTTCGACGTGAATGTCCTGTCCGCCGTCAGAATGATCCGCGCATACCTCCCCGCCATGAAGGATCGCTCCTGGGGACGGATCCTGAACATCGCGAGCGACTCGGCCGTGGTCACCCCGGTGGAGATGATCCACTACGGCGTTTCGAAGACTGCCCTGCTCGCTGTCACGCGGGGCTTCGCCAAGGATGCCGCTGGCACCGGGGTGACCGTCAACTCGATCATCGCCGGGCCGACTCACACCGGCGGCGTCGAGGATTTCGTGTACGAACTCGTCGACCGCAGCCTTCCCTGGGACGAAGCGCAGCGGGAGTTCATGGTCAAGCACCGGCCCCAGTCACTGCTGCAGAGGCTGATCGAGCCGGAAGAGATTGCAAACATGGCGGTGTATCTCAGCTCGCACCTCGCCTCCGCCACGACCGGCGGGGCCGTGCGTGCGGACGGTGGATACGTCGACTCAATCCTCCCCTGACACGTCACGGACGCGAGGAGAACCACAGCTGTACGGCCACCTCGCTGTGATGGTGTGCGCCAACATGGCCGAGGCGTCGCTGTGCGGGCCGCGGGGAAGAGAGCTGCCCCGCGGCCGGAGGCGTGAGCAATCACTTCTGGCCGAGCTTGATGCGTTCGGACAGGTCACCGACCTCGCTACCGAGTTTCTGCACAGGGACGGCGAGGGAGGCCAGCGCGGACTCGACATCGACTGCTGCGGCCGTGTACTTGTCCATGCTGGCTGCGTGCTCCAACTGTGCCCACACGGCGGCTTCGGCCACCAGGGCGTCGCGCTGGGGGCTGGCGATCGGGTGCTGGGATGCCTTGGTGAGCAATTCGCGGGCCTGCTGGCCCGGGGCGCTGTCAGTCATGGCCGGAATCCTTCCAGCGGGCGTGCGGCGGAGGGTGGATTTCAGAGGGTGGAATGCAGCGAAGAAATACGACCTGACCGCCTATCTGCTCGCAGAGGTGGTGCATAGCGAGGTCGGAGGCGATCCGTCGAGCACGGACGACACCCAGGAACATCCTCACAACGACCCCAACACCTCGTCGCAGCCCTCCGCTTCGACGCTGCAGGCGGCTGACCCGGGGTCCGGTCCGGTCATGGGTCGGGCCGTCCGCGCTGCCGAGGCATCGCCTCGGCCAGCTGTGGTGCGTGCGCGTGCTCCTGCGTGTGCAGCAACTCGGCTGCGGTGACCCAGAAGTGCCAGCTGTCCGTTCCGCGCCGGACGACGGTCAGCCACGATCCGTCGGCGGCACGGCAAACCGCCCGCGCGGGAGTACACGGCCGGCCCGCTGTGCCGGACATAACTGCGGGTCGGCCGAGCGGCTACGCGAATGGCCTGCTTTGCCGGATAGTTGACGTCCCGTCGGACGAGCTCGGTAATGTTGAACAGCTCGCGGTCGAGCTCGTTCGCGACGAGGTACGGTTGCGCCCTTGCGCCAGGGGCATACCCCGTTGTATCGGCAATCAAATACCTTGCCTTTCCTCCGTATTGCCGACATCGGCAGCATCCTTGAAAGGGTCGGACATATCCGGGAGTTCTCGCGTCCGCACCAGCCCGCTTGGCGCACTGCTTCATCGGCGCATCTCCACATTGCCGAACGCCGCGTCGGCCAGCCAGCTGCTGTGCTGGATGGCAGTACCCCGGCCAGCGCGCCCGTCAGCCCCGTGCGGTCCGCACACCGGCGCAACAGCACCGCTCCCGCATGCCCGATCAGCCTCTTCCCGTCAGCCACCACCGACAGCCGACGGTCCCACCCTCTATTCTCGACCACCAGAAAGGTGCCTTGCTCTCTGCAGCGGATACGACCTAGACACTCGCATCCTTACAGGTCAACGGCACCTTTCTGCTATCGGGGCGTCAGACCACCCAATTCCTCCGACATACCCAGGGCCAACAGGGCTTGTATCTCTGAAAGCGTTGCCGCCACTATGCCCTTGCCGCGCGGCCGCCCCCGACCGGGACCGTACGGGCCAGTGGGTCACCCGGCTGCACGCGGAACTGGGAGGTCAGTTCCCGACCCGTGCCGGCCAGCACCCACTGCCGGTTCACGACCCGGCCACCGGCCTCGAACTCGTTCCGCAGGACGGGAAGTTCGAGCATGCGGGTGAACCACTCCGCCGCGCGCTCCGCGAGGAATTCGGGCGTTCCAGAACTCTCGATCGCCGTTTCCGGGTTCCGCTCCAGCGTGTACAGCTGATCACGGAATTCGCCTCCGACGAGACGGGAGCCGGTGAAGAACGCGCCCACGGTGAGAATGTGTGCTTCCGGATCGGAATCGGGATCGTAGAGCTCCAGGGTGACCATGAGTTCGGTGCGGTTCTCGAAGACCGCGAAGCTCGCGAAAGTGTCGTCAAGATCGCAGGACCACGCGCCGGACTCCGCCCGCTCACGGAGAGCGGCGAGAAAGCGGAGACCCCCCTCGGTGGCCTCCAGCTCCGGGTCGGGCTCGAACCAGACGGGGCCGGGGATGTCGTGCTCGTTCATGACGCTGCTGCCTCGGAAGGCCCCGGAAAGGGGCCGTGAATGAAGTGACCTGACAGGGGCCTGGCCTCCGCGGTCCAAGAGAACGCGGAGGCCAGGATATCGGCTGGTGCGTTACCGGGAACTACCGGTGTGCGTCACCATAGGCTGTTGAAGAAATCACCTGCCTTACTGCCGAGAGAGCTCCCGGCGATACCGCCGACCACGCCTCCGACGACTCCTCCGACCGCGGTTCCGGCGCCCGGGATGATCGACCCGATTACCGCACCGGCCGCCGCGCCGACCTCGGCACCCGCCCAGGCGCCGGCCAGGGTGGAGCCGGCCGAGACGGCCGCCTCGCCCTTCTGGCCGTCCGGCGCGCTCCAGACCTCGACCTGCTGTCAGCACTCCTCGCACCTCGGGGAACCTCACGACCCGCGCTCCGCGCCCGGTCTGTTGCCGGTCAGGCACACCGTCGCGGTCGACGAGGAGGAAGCCTTGGAGCTGGCCGCTGCGGCTGGCCCGCTCGCGGCCGCAGCGGCGCTGGCCGCAGCTGAGGATGCCGGCGCCAACGGTTACGCCATCGTGCCGCACCGCCTGGTCGACGCCGACCCGGCCGTCTGGACCGCGGATGTGCCCGCCGTCCTCGCCGCTCGGGGTCGGCCGGGCTGCGGGGTTGTGACCGCCCAAGGTCTGGACTCGTCCCTCTTCCGCCCGCACCCTTCCCTTCATGACCAACACAAGGCGACAACGCCCCCATATACGGCGCTGGTCAGCCCTCGCCATCAGCGTGGCGCTCATCGCGCTCGGCCTGGCCGCCGGCCCGGCGGCGGCTGCCACCGCGCCCGCGGCGACCGGGGGAGACCACAACCTCTCCCTCACCTGGCAGGGCAAGGACCGGACCTTCAAACTCCACACACCGCCGGGCTACACCCCCGGCAAGAAACTCCCCCTCGTCGTGGTGATGCACTGGTACCCGGGCACCGCGGAGGGCATTGAGGCCTACACAGGCTTCAGCAAGCGCGCGGACAGCCACAACTTCCTGGTGGCCTACCCGCAGGGACTCGACGGCGGATACAACGCCCTGGTCTGCTGCGGCAGCGAGGACGACGTCGGCTTCATCACCGCGATGGTGGGCCGCCTGGTCGACGGCTGGGACGCCAACCCCTCCCGGGTCTACGCCACGGGCTTCTCGAACGGCGCGGACATGTCGTTCCGCCTGGCCGTGGAACGCTCCGGCGTCTTCGCCGCCGTCGCCCCGGTCAGCGGCGGCTACACGGGCCCGCTCACGGAGGACCCGGGGTATGTGCCGTCCAGGCCGGTCCCGGTCATCACGATCGTCGGCTCCAAGGATCTGGGGAGCCCCTACTTCCAGGCCGGCATCGCGACGTGGCGGGAACGGTTGGGCTGTGTGACCACCGACCGGGTGAACAAGCCGGGCGAATACACAGCCATCATGTCGAGGTGCGCGGACGGAAGCCGGGTGCACAGCTACGTCATCGAGGGCATGGGCCATGAATGGCCGGACGATGCCGACTACGCACTCAACGCGACCGACGTGGTGTGGAAGTTCCTGAAGAAGTACAAGCGACACTGAACGCAGAAATGCCTCAACCCCCTGCCCACGGCCGGGGTTTGAGGCCAATGATTGTTCGGCGGCGTCCTGCTCTCCCACAGGGCCCCTCCTGCAGTACCTTCGGCGCTGTGAGGCTTAGCTTCCGGGTTCGGAATGTAACCGGGCGTTTCCCTCACCGACAGCCGACGGTCCTACCCTGTATTCTCAACCACCAGAAAGGTGCCTTGCTCTCTGCAGCGGATACGACCTAGACACTCGCATCCTTGCAGGTCAACGGCACCTTTCTGCTATCGGGGCGTCAGACCGCCCAATTCCTCCGAATAACCGGGGTCAAGCAGGCACCCAACTCGTCGCCCCCATACAAGCATCATTGCTGGCCAACCCTCTCTCCTCCTCCGTCACCGGGGCTGAAACGCCCCTTTCTCACGGTCCGGCATCGCTCATATCAGCCGCAAGCAGCGCCCCACCCTGTCAAGGGCCTCGCGCTGCGCCCGTAGCGCGGCGTGGGTGTGAACCGACATCGTCGTGTCGAAGTGACTGTGCCCCAGGATGGCCTGGCTGCGGCAACTCCTCGGCCAGGTTGAGGTCGCCGAGGTAGTGGACGTCTGGTAGACCGATCCCGGTTGGGGGTGGCTGGTTCGCCCGCCGCCATCGCGATGTCATTCCTCATCCCCAAGCCGCCGAGAACCGCTACGGAGAGTCCTCGGCTCTCAGGCAGAAGAGGAGGTCAAAGCCAGCCCGCACGTGCTATTCGGTTGCTGACCGACCCGACGTCGGCGCTCAAGGAGTTCGCCGAGTCAGGCTGCTCCGCCTGCCTTTTCCGTCAGCTCGGCCGGTGACAATTGTTGAGCTCCGGCAGAGCACGTGACGCCCCTGCGGGGAAACCGGCCGTCAAAGACCGCGCACATGCGGTGCAAGAGCACGACACCGGTGCGGCGTCCGCCGGTCCGTAACGCCACGGCGGCGGAGCGGACCGATGTGAGGCTGGGGCAAGTGACGGAGGTCTCTGCCCCCGGGCGGGGGCGACGGCAGCACAAACCTCAGCCCCGGAACTCCACAGTGATCGCCTTTTGCACCACGCCTTTGAACGTGGCCTACCCCCCTGCCACCCCGCCTTGTAACCTCTGATCATATTGTTCACGGAAGACGACGGTTCGGCATGCCGTCGTCTGTCTCCTACGGTGGGGCGAATGTCTACCAGCGATTCCGACACACGCGACCTACCTACGAGCGCAGCACCCGGCTTGGTCGGACGCGAGCGCGAACTCGCCGCCTTGAGAGCGGCGTTGTCCGACCCGCCGGTGGTCGTGCTGATCGAGGGCGAGGCCGGGATCGGTAAGAGCCGGCTGGTCCAAGAGCTACTCGCGGCGCATGCCCCGGCCCGGCAGCGGGTGCTGCTGGCGACTTGCCCGGCTGTTCGACAGCCTTTTACGCTCGGGCCGGTGGTGGACGCGATCCGACCGGCGACCGAGGACGTCGCCCGGCTCGGCCTGAGCGGGTTGGCGGGGGCGCTCCGGCCGTTGTTCCCCGAGTGGGCATCGGCGTTGCCGCCCACACCCGACCCGGCCGAAGACGCGGCAGCGGCACGACACCGGCTGTTCCGGGCCATCGAGGAGATCCTCGAACGGCTCGAGATCGGGTTGCTCGCGGTTGAGGACGTGCACTGGGCGGATGAGGCCACCCTGGAGTTTCTGCTGTTCCTGGCATCACGTCCGCGACAACAGGTCAGTCTGCTGGTGAGCTACCGCCCGGAGGAAATCGCGCCGGACTCTCTGCTGCTGCGGTTGTCGTCGCGGCAACCGGCGGGGGCGGCGCGGCTGCGGCTGTCGTTGGAGCCGTTGGATGTTTCCGGGACTGCCGCGATGGTGTCCTCGATGCTGGGTGGGGAACAGGCTTCCGACGAGTTGGCGACCATGCTGCACGACCGGACCGACGGGCTTCCGCTCGCGGTCGAGGAGTCCGTCCGGTTGATGTGGAACCATGCCGATATGACCCGGCGGGGTGATTCCTGGGTGCGGCAGCGACTGAGTGAGATCGACGTACCGCCGACAGTGCGGGACGTCGTACTGGAACGCAGCGCACGGCTCGGCCCGGCAGCGCAGGCTGCGTTGCGCGCGGCCGCCGTACTCGCCAACCCCGCCCCCGAGGAGGCCGTCGTCGAGGTGATGGCTCCGGAAGGCGATCCGGCGAGCAGGCTGGCAGGCCTGGCGGAGGCAGTGGGTTCGGGGCTGCTGAGGGAGGACCAGCGCGGGCTGGTCTCGTACCGGCACATGCTGGCGTGCCGCGCGGTGTACGAGGCGATTCCTGTGCCGCAGCGGCGGGCGATGCACCTGCGTGCCGCACACGTTCTCGAAGACACCACCCCGTCCCCGGTCGCCCAGCTCGCACGCCACTTCCGGGAGGCCGGCGACACGACGGCGTGGTGCCGGTACACGGAACAGTCTGCCGACCTCGCCCTCGCCTCGGGTGACGATGCGACGGCGGTCACTCTGCTGCACGATCTGCTCACCAACGCCGACCTGCCGCCCGCCGACGTGGTCCGGCTGACCGGCAAGATTCCATTCCATCTGCTCAGCGGGCACGAACGCTACCGCGAACTGATGGACGCCCTCCGCCTCGTGCTGGACACCGGCGGGCCGACGCCGAGCGAGGCGGCGGAGATCCGCTTCCACATCGCCCGGCTGCTGCAGCAGATGGAGGAGTTCGAGCAGTCCCGGATCGAGATGGAACGCACGCTGCCCGACCTCGGGCACGACCCGGCGAAGTCAGTTCGGGCAATGATGTTTCTCGGCCTGCCGTACGGGACGACGACACCGGCGGCCGAACACCTCAGGTGGCTGCGGCGCGTGGCGCAGGTGCCGGTCTCGATCGCGCCGGTGGACCGGCTGAGTATCCGGGTCGGACGGACGAGTGGGCTTTTGCTGCTCGGTGAGGAGGAGGGGTGGGCCGAGGCGGCATTGATCGCCGATGACGCGTCCACCGCCGCGGAAAGGCAGCAGATCACGGTCGGCCATCAGAACGTCGGGCACATGGCGCTGATCTGGGGGAGGTACCCGGAGGCGAGGCGGGCACTCACGCTGGCCGCAGGACTGACCGACACGTATCAGTACCAGAAGCTCCGCAGGATGGGACAGGTGCCGCTGGCTCAGCTGGACTGGCTCACCGGAGCCTGGGACGGGCTGGCCGACCGGGCCCTGTCGCTGGCCAGTGACGAGGAACTCCTGCAGCCGGTGAGCCGCCTGGCGCCGGCCATGGTCACCGGCTTGCTGTATGCGGCCCGCGGCGACCAGGACAGAGCGGACGAGTGCCTGCGGCGCGTCCTTGAACAGGCGGACCGACATGGCGGTGCGGAGCATTCCGTCGAACCTGCCGGCGCCCTGGCCAGGCTCTGGCTCGGCGCCGGGCGGGTCGACGACGTGCTGCAGTTGACCGACGGGCCGATCCGGTTCCTGGAACGCAAGGGCACGTGGATCTGGGCCAGCGAACTCGCCCCGGTCCGGGCCGAGGCACTACTCATGGCCAGCCGCATCGACGAGGCCGCCGACTTGGTCGACGCATTCGCAGCGGGAGTGCGTGATCGGCACGCACCTCGGCCGCACGCCGCCTTGTCGACCTGCAGGGCGATTCTGGCCCAGCATCAGGACGATCCCCTCAGCGCCGCCGAACTGTTCGCGCGTGCGGCCGACGCGTGGCAGGGCCTTCCACAGCCGTACGACGCCCTGCTCAGCCGTGAGCGACAGGCCCGTTGTCTGCTACGTGCGGACCAGTCCGATGCGGCTCTCTCCCTCCTTACGGAAACCTTCCAGGGGTTGTCCACCCTCGGCGCTCGTGGCGACGCCGAGCGCGTCATGCACACACTGCGTGCATCCGGTGTCGGGGTGAAGCGCCCGTCGTGGCGCGGTGGACGACGAAGTTACGGCGATCAACTGTCTCCCCGTGAGCTCGACGTAGTCCGGCTGCTCGTCGGAGGCCGGACCAACCGGGAGATCGCCGGTGCCCTCATCCTGTCGCCGAAGACGGTCGCACGGCACGTGGAGGCAGCGATGCGCAAGCTCGAGGTCTCGTCCCGGACGGCGCTGGCCGTGAAGGTCGTCGAAGGCGGCGGCGTCGTCGACAGCCCGGCCGGCGCGCACCGTTAGGCGGGCACGGCAGCAAAATTGGGTCATCTGCCCAGTCGTCCGGTAGCCGGTGCGTGAACAACACTCAGCGTCATGGAATCATTACCTCCGCCTGTCGCCACTCGTCCCCCCGCGTTCGCAAGTCTTGCGCCGCACGGTCAAATCTGACCCGACGAGGCCAGGTTCCGGGACGAACCCCGCAGGCCGACCGCGACCGGTGCCAGGTAACTGCCGCAACAGCGGGACGCGCCGCTCGCCGCTGTGCCACCGGTCCGCCCGAAGCAACACTGCCGGCACCCACCACATTCATCGCAGCCATTCGGCGCGATACGCAATCCCCGCAACCGCGCGGTATCCGCGCGCATTCTCTCCTCAGAAAAGGCCATTGCCGCATGAGACAGTCACCACCGGCCGGGGCATCCAGGCTTCCGGCCCACCTGACCATCCCCATACTCCGGCGCTTGCCACACCGTTCACATCGCGCGCTCACGGCGCTGCTGGCCACGGCCTGCGTGGCCGGGACGCTCGGCATCCCCGCCATCGCCGCCGCCGAAACGCCGGCCACCCGAGCGAGCCAGTCGCAGCAGAGCAGCCCCGTTGTTGCCACGCACAAGCTCACCCTCGTCACGGGCGAGGTGGTGACGCTGGAGCGTCACGCCAACGGCTTGCAGGCGGCGACGGTCGAGCCCGCGGCCGACGGCACCCCGGCGGCGTTCACCACCATGAAGGTGGGCGACGAGGTCTATGTCATCCCTGACAAGGCACAGCCCTACCTCGCCGCGAACGAGCTCGACCGCGAACTGTTCAACGTCACCAAGCTCGTCGAGTACGGCTACGACGACGCGCACCGCCCCGCCGTACCGCTGATCGCGACCTACGGGGGCGCGCCGGGCAAGGCCGGCAAGGCACTCGACCAGGCCGCGCCGGCCGGCTCGGTGAAGAAGGACGAGCTGCCCAGCGCCAACGCGGTGGCGCTGCACGCCGCCAAGAAGAAGGCGGCGACGTTCTGGGAGGCGGTCGACGACGACAGCACCGCCGCGACGAAGGCACCGAAGCTCGCCGGCGGCATCAAGAAGCTCTGGCTCGACAAGCCGGTGCACGTCGCTCTGGACCAGAGTGTGCCGCAGATCGGCGCCCCGGAAGCATGGGCGGCCGGCTACGACGGCACGGGCACCAAGGTCGCCATCCTCGACACCGGTATCGACCCCAACCACCCCGATGTGGCGGGGCGGGTGAAGAAGACGCAGAACTTCAGCGACGACCCCGACGCGGTCGACCACCACGGTCACGGCACGCATGTCGCCTCGACCATCGCCGGCTCGGGTGCCGCGTCGGGCGGCAAGTACAAGGGCGTGGCGCCGGGCGCCGACCTGTACATCGGCAAGGTCCTCAACACGGCCGGTTCGGGCTCCCAGTCGGGGATCATCGCCGGCATGGAGTGGGCAGCGGCCCAGGACGCGGACGTCGTCAGCATGAGCCTGGGCTCGGCGGACGGCAGCGACGGCACCGACCCGATCAGCCAGGCCGTCAACCAGCTCACCGCGTCCTCCGGGTCGCTGTTCGTCATCGCGGCCGGCAACGCCGGCCCGGGCAAGGGCACCGTGGGCTCGCCCGGTGCCGCCGACGCCGCACTGACCGTCGGCGCGGTGAACAAGCAGGACCAGCTCGCGGGCTTCTCCAGCCGCGGCCCGGTCAAGGAGACCTTCGCGGTCAAGCCGGAGATCACCGCACCGGGCGTGGGCATCGTCGCCGCCCGCGCCGCCGGCACCACGATGGGCACCCCCGTCGACGCCAACTACACTGCGGCCAGCGGCACCTCGATGGCCACCCCGCACGTGTCCGGCGCCGCGGCGATCCTTGTCCAGCGCCACCCCGACTGGTCCGCCGACCGGCTCAAGCAGGTGCTGGTCAGCACCGCCAAGCAGGGCTCGTACAACGCCTACCAGGGCGGTAACGGCCGCGTCGACGTCCCCAAGGCGATCGGTGCCGAGGTCTACTCCAGCCCCGCCGTCGTCAGCATGGGCAAGAAGTCGGCCGAGAGCGCGCCGGTCACCAAGACGGTCACCTACACCAACACCTCCTCCACGGACAAGACGCTGTCGCTCCGCCTGTTCAGCGTCGGGGAGACCGCGCCCCCGCCGGACGGCATGTTCACGCTCAGCGCCGACAGCGTGACGGTCCCGGCGAACTCCACCGCCGGCGTGACGGTGACCTACCGCCCCGAGCTCGGCGCCGTGGGCGACTACACCGGGATCATCACCGCCACCGCGGCCGACGGCACCGCGATCCGCACCACCGTCGGCGCCACGAAGGACGTGCCCACCGTCGACCTCACCGTCAACATGATCGACCGGAACGGAGACCCGGCGTCCGGCGAACTCGTGGTGTTCGACCTGGACAACGGGGTCGTCCGCCAGGTCTTCCCCCAGGACGGAACCAAGACCGTCGCGGTGCCGCAGGGACGCTACTCCGTCATGGGTGACGTCTACATGAAGGACAAGCCCACGGGCCAATTCTTGAGCCATACCCTTGCCGGTGAGCCCGTCGTGGATCTGAAGGCGGACCGGACGATCACGATGGACGCCCGGCTGGGCAAGGAGGTCAAGGTCGCGACGCCCAAGGAGTCGCAGTCGAGCCAGCACAAGTTCGGGTACCGCCAGAATCTCCCCGGCAAGCGCGGAATCGACTACCTGAAGACTACGTCGAGCCTGTTCTCGAAGCACGCCTATGCGGTGCCCACCGCGCCGGTGACGGACGGCACCTTCGAGTTCAACTTCCAGGACCGCAGGTACTCGCCGGTGATCCGGGCGTCCTATGCAGGGCAGGGAGGCGCGCTCCCGCTCAAGCCGGTGACCTATGCGGCCCCGTTGTACGGCCCCAGCACGCTCCAGGCGGTCAACGCCGGAACGGGACGGCCGGAGGACCTGGCCGGCAAGGACCTCGACGGCAAGCTCGCGGTCATCACCCGCGACGCCGCCCAGAAGGTCGTCGACCAGATCGCCGCAGTGGCCGGTGCCGGTGCGAAGGCAGCGATCATCGTCAACGACCGGCCCGGCGTCTACGCCACCATCGTGCCGCGCGTCACCGGCACTTCCATCCCGGCCTGGAGCCTCACCCAGGACGAGGGCGCGGTGCTCCTCGGCCGGATGGCCGACGGTCCCACGCAGATCAACCTGCAGGGCATCACGAACCACCCCTATGTGTACAACATCGCGCTGATGGTTCCCGGTGGCATCCCGGCCGACCCCACCGACGCGGTCACCACGGAGAACTCGACCGTGGTGAAGTCCCACTACCGCGGCACCAAGGGCACTCTGATCGGCGACACCACCTCGGCGATCCGCCCGGGAGAGTCCATGATCTTCCAGCTGGTGGACTTCTTCGACGCGCCGGCGGACCGGGAGGAGTGGTACTCCACCGGCAGCAAGTGGCCGACGATGAAGGACATGCGGTGGTACCACACGGTCTACCCGGACCGCAAGGACATCATCACCAGCATGAGGGACCTCATCCGCACCTACAGCCCGGGCGAGCAGCGCGAGGAGACCTGGCTGGGTGCGGCGAACGGCCCGGCCGGACCGGAGAGCACCCTTATGTTCCGCGACGGTGACAAGGTCACCCTCAACATGATGGAGATGGGCGACAGCCAGCCCGGACACTACGCCTACTTCCAGGGCGACAACGGCACCACGAATACGGTGCGGCTGTACCAGGACGGCAAACTCCTCAAGGAGCAGGGCTGGTTCACGCTCACGACGCTGCCGGTCAGCCCTGACCCGGCGACCTACCGCCTCACCATGGACACCACGCACCCGGCGTGGTTCCCGCTGTCCACGAAGGCCAGCACCGCCTGGACGTTCAAGTCCGCCCGGCCGGCGAACGGCAAGGAGAACCTGGCGCTGCTCTGGCCGAGGTACGGCCTGGACCTGGACGCGGAGAACACCACCCCGGGCGGCAACACCTACCAGTTCGACCTGTCGTTCGTCCTCCAGAACGGCGCGACCGCGGACATCGACAGGGTCGAGGTGGAGGCGTCCTCCGACGACGGTGCCACCTGGCAGCCCGCGAAGGCCGAGCGCAAGAGCGACGGCAGCTACAAGGTGTCCGTGAGCAACCCGGCAAAGGGCTACGTGTCCCTGCGCGTCAAGGCACAGGACAGCAACGGCAGCAAGATCGAACAGACCCTGATCAAGGCCTACGCCGTTCGCTGACCTTCACGACAGCCCTTTCCCGACCGCACCCCTGGCACAAGGAACGCCCTTGTGCCAGGGGCTCACCCCGTTGTATTGGCAATCAAATACCTTGCCGTTCCTTCGTGTTACCGAAATCGAGAGCGCCCTCGAAAAGACGGACATATCCCGAGAGTTCTGAAGTCCGCACCGCCCGGTTGATGCAGCGCATCATCGGTGCAGCTCCACATTGCCGAACGCGGCGCCGGCAGTTTCCCCTGCCCACGAGTGTTTTGGCGTTCCTCCGCCGGTGTTCCGGCCAATTGTCGTGGCGGGTTTACGACATGGAGGAAATCCGCCACTGTCAATCGGTTGCCTCGGGCCGTGCAGAGCCCGAAAGTATCTGCCGAATGCAGCAAGAACTTCTTCCTCATGATGAGCAGGAGACACTCATGCATCCCCCGCGCCATTTTCACGGCGACCCCGAAAGAGCGACATCTCAGGAGGCCTCACGATGAGGCGTTTCGGGCGACGGCTGGCCACCGCGGCCGCCGGCATCACCGTCCTCGGGACGGTCATGTCGAGCACCGCGGCGAATGCCTCCAACCCAACTCCGGCTCCGTCTTCCCTTACTTCCCTCAACCTGCCGGCTTCGGTCAGCGACAGCCTTGTCCAGGCTGCCGCCGGAAATCGGGCGAACCTGTCGCTGACGCTGGTCACCGGCGACAAGGTGCAGATCGGCATCACAAAGGACCGGAAGCCGGTCGTCCGTGAGATCGTGCCCGCGACGCGGCCCGGGAACGAGTCGGTTCTCTTTCACACCGTCACCAGAAACGACCAGGTCTACGTCGTACCGGAAGACGCGTTGTCGCTGCTCCGTGCCGACGTGCTGGACTGGGAGCTCTTCAACCTCGCCAAGCTGGCCGATTGGGCGGCCGAGGGCAGAACCAGTGAAGTCCCGGTGATCACCTCGTACAGCGGAAAGGCCAGTGCCCGGACAGCGGCGACCGCCGCCGGTACGACCGCCAAGACCGTCCTGCCGAGCATCAACGCCCGCTCGATGAGCATCAAGGGCAACGGCCAGTGGTGGCGAGAGGTGCGGGAGAAGACCACCGGCAAGTCCGCCGCCGCCTCCCGGGCCTCCGGCCCGCTGGCCGGGGTGGGGAAGGTGTGGCTGGACGAGCTGACGAAGCTGCAGCTCGACCAGTCCGTACCGCAGATCGGCGCGCCCGCCGCCTGGGCACGCGGCTTTGACGGTTCGAACGTGAAGGTCACGGTGCTGGACAGTGGCATCGATGCCACCCACCCCGATTTCACCGGCCGGATCACCGAGGCAGTTGACTTCACCAACAGCCCGACCGGTCCGGTGGACCAACACGGACACGGTACCCATGTGGCGTCCACGATCGCCGGCACCGGACAGGCCTCCAACGGGCGGCTTCGCGGTGTGGCGCCCGGTGCGAAGCTCTCCATCGGCAGAGTCTGCGGTCCGGACGGCTCGTGCGCCGGCTCCGCGGTCATCGCCGGCATGGAGTGGGCCGCCAAGTCCGGTGCCGACGTGGTGAACATGAGCCTCGGCGGCGCGCCCTCCGACGGAAAGGACATTCTGAGCCAAACGGTCAACACGCTCAGCCGCACCTACGGCACCCTCTTCGTCATCGCCGCAGGCAACGCCGGCCCGGACGCCGAGACGGTCGGGTCGCCCGGTGCCGCCGACGAGGCGCTGACCGTCGCGGCCGTGGACAAGAGTGACCAGATGGCCCGCTTCTCCAGCCGCGGACCCCGCGTCGGTGACGGCGCGGCCAAGCCGGACATCTCGGCGCCGGGCGTCGCCATCGTCGCCGCCCGCGCCAAGGGCACCGGCATGGGCAAGCCCGTGGACGAGTACTACACGTCCGCCAGCGGCACCTCCATGGCCACGCCCCATATGGCCGGTGCCGCGGCGATCGTCGCCCAGCAGCACCCGGACTTCACCGGGCGGCAGATCAAGTCGCTGCTGATGGCGACCTCCAAGGACCTCGGGCACGACCTGTTCGCGCAGGGCGCCGGCCGGGTGGACGTGGCCCGCGCGGTCGATCCGAAGGTCATTGCCGACGGAAACCTGCACTTCGGCCGAGCCGAGTACCCGCACTCGCCAGTGTCCAAGAAGGTCACCTACACCAACGTGACCGACGAGCCGATCACGCTCGCGGTCTCCGCCTCGGCTTCCCAGGCGGGCAAGCCCGCACCGGAGGGGCTGTTCACGCTCAGCGCCGACCAGGTCACCGTGCCCGCCAATGGCTCGGCCGATGTGACGGTGACCATGGACGGCAGGGCGGTGGACAGTTCCGGGCAGTACGGCGCATACGCCGGCGTCCTGACCGCCAAGGACAGCGCGGGGGCACTGCTCGGATCAACGCGGATCTCGACCTATGTGGAGCCGATCCGCCACGACCTGAACATCAAGATCATTCCTCCGGCCGGCGCCACCGATGTCTCGTACGGCAGCGCGCTGATCGTCCCGGTCGACGAGGACAAGCTGGGCCTGTACGAAAAGCCGCTGACGGTACCGGGCGGCGAGACGATCAAGGCACGGGTTTTCACCGGCACTGTCACGGCGGCCCTCGCGGTGACGTGGCGGGACGCGGCCGGCGAGCTGCAGAAGGCCGCACCGATGGTGCCGGAGGTGGAGGTCACCGGGGCGACCACGGTGGAGCTGGACCTTCGGAAGCTCAAGCCCGTCCGTGCGAACACCCCGGAGCCGACCGAGACATACGCGGCACAATTCAAGACCCAGCGGAACTCCGTGGACGGAGACTGGGGGATCACGGCGTCGTTGGCCACCGAATACGGTCCCGGTGAGCCGAACTGGTGGGCACTGCCGACCACCGGTGAGGTCAGCCTCGGCACGCTCAACTTCTTCAGCCGGCATGTCCTGGTACCGCCGTCAGTGACGATGAAGGTCACGGGGAACGGCGACTCCTTCGCCCTGGACGCCCGCTACGCGACACCGGACACCACCATCAACGGCGGAAACCAGAGGTGGACGAAGGACGGGAAGATCGAAAGCACCCTCGTGCGGTCGACGATTCCCCGACTGCCCGTCAACGGGCAGAAGCCCGTCGTCTACGCGGGCACCGGCGCGGCCGAGGAACTCGCCAAGGTCGATGCCAAGGGTGCGCTCGTGCTGCTGAAGCCGACCGACATCTGCAGGACGACCTGCGACTTCACCGCACTGCGCACGCGAGTGACGGCGGCTGCCGCCGCGGGCGCGGTCGGGGTGCTGGTGACCGGCGAAACCGATCGGGTCGCCCTGCTGAAGTACGAGTCGTGGCGGCAGTACAAGTGCGACGGTCCCGACAGCTGCCCGCCTGTCGACCCGTACGCAGCGCTGCCGATCGTGACCGTACCCCCGGCCCAGGCCGCCACGCTGATCAAGCGGATCGAGGGCGGAGCGAAGTCCGGCGTCCAGATCGAACTCGGCGGCAACCGCGAAGTGTCCAAGGCCTACGCTCTGGCCTTCGACTCCCCCGGTCGGGTTCCCGGCAACCTGCCCTACCAGGTCCAGTCCGAGGATCTCGACCGCGTCGATCACCGCTTCCACGCCGACCAGCCCGGCGCAGTTCCCTACTTCGCCTGGAACCGGATGACGAAGTCCGGCCCGGTGACAGAGGAAAGCCTGCTGCCCAAGCCGGACAGTCAGCGGCAGTTCACCACGTTGGTCGGGCCGCGGAACGACGAAGCGATCGACCACTTCGAGATGTCCGTCAGGGACTACATCGCGCCGTCCGTGGCGCGTCAGGGGGGCCAGGGCGAAACTCAGGACCTGGTGCTCGGCAAGAAGAACACGATCGACTGGAACGCGGGTCCGTCGCTTCCCGGCGCGGTGCCCCAGGTCCGCACCAAGTCGGGCTTCACCGCTGAGACCGGCCTGCCGTGCGCCGGCTGCCGGGAGGGCGACCGCTTCTGGCCCACCCTGTACCTGACCGGTGCCGGTGGCAGTCGCCAGGCCATGATTGGCGCTCTCAACGACGAGGGTATCTCCAATTATCTCTACGGGATCCCGGGCTGCGAGCGCCCCGCCTGCAAGGTAAGCCTCTTCGACGACGCCGGCCAGGAACTCCAGCAGAAGCTCAACCCGGTCGAGTTCGTCTTCCAGCTCGGCGAGCCCGGCAACGCGTCGGACCTGATGTCGAGGAGCGGGCGGTGATGACCGAAATGAGAAAGGAGACTACTCCGATGAACGCGGCCGAGCCATCGGGGCGGCGCCGGATGGTGAAGCTGGCGGCGTCGGCAGCCGTAGCGATGATCGCGCTGGTAGGGTGCAAGGCCGACGTCATCTCGTACGACCTGCCTGCGGAATCAGCCCGCTACACGTTCCAGGCGGAGACCAACGGGGTCAAGACCGCGTGGGAGTACACGTCCGACCGGCCGGCCAAGCCCGACACGCCGACGTCACAGCCGTGCATCGCGGACGTCATCGTCAAGGAGCCAGGTCCGTGCCGTCCGGAGCCGCTCATCTTCCTGCGGTACGACCTGGGCCTGGATCTGGACAACACCGTAAAGGCCGGCGGGGTCCACCCCATCACCGTCACCGGCTACTACCAGGACCGGCTCAGCACGCCGCCGACCGTGACCGAGTTGCGGGCGGAGGCCAGCTTCGACGGCGGCAAGACCTGGAAGCCGGCGAGCACCCAGGCCGACGGGAAGAACACCTTCACCACGCGCATCGAGCAGCCGAAGCGTGACGACGCTCCCGGAGGTGTCGCACTGCGGATCACCGCGACCGACAGTGCGGGCAACACCGTCAAGCAGACCATTCCCAAGGCGTATCGACTGCGCTGAGGTGAACCGCTGAAACGGTGAACCGACCCTGAGGGGTCGCGGCCGGGGCGAGACATGAGTTTCGCCCCGGCCGTCTCTCGCGTTTTCGGCTAAGCCCTCGCCGAATGCGGGCAGGGTCGACGATCGCAGACCGTCTGCGAGTAACTGATCCGCACACGCACCGCTTGGTCAGGCCGTTGGGCCGGTGCCACTTGCACCGGATTGCGGCATGCCCGGGTCAACATTCCGGTGGCCTCGCCCTTGGTGACACATCGAGGGCGGCGGGCTCCTTCCATGACACAAACGCCCGACCGAAGTTCTGAAAGACAGGCGTAGGAGCATCATGCTGTCAGACGTGCTGGGACTCACCCCCGAAGAGGCAGACACCTACCGCACCCTGGTCTCGGTAGCCTCCGCCACTCCCGCCGAACTCGCCGAACTCGTCGACCTCAACCCCCACCTGGTGGTGCGCATCCTGGGCAGACTCGAAGGCCAGGGGCTCGCCGCGCGCAGTGTCGGCGACACCACTCGGTTCGTCGCCTCCCCACCGGCGGCGGCGCTGCGGGCGCTCCTTGTCCAGCGACAGAACGAACTCAGAGTGGCGGAACTCGAGCTCGACTCCCTCGACGAAATCTACCGCGCGGCCACCCTCGGGCGCGGCGTCGCGGAGGTCGTCGACGTGATCCACGGCGCCAAGGCCATCCGCGAACGGGTCGGGCACATACAACTCGGCGCACGGAAAGAGATCATGAACTTCGTCAAGGCGCCGTTCTTTTCGCCCGGCAACATGACCGACGGCGCGGTCATCGAGCGCGGCGTCCGTTATCGCGTGATGCTCGAACGCGCGATGCTCGACGGGGGGACCCCATCGTTCGACGAGATCGCCCAGGCGCGGGCCGCAGGAGAGGAAGTCCGGGTCACCAGCACTCTGCCACTGAAACTCTTCATCGTGGACCGCGAGTTGGCGATTGTTCCGCTCCTCGGTTCGGCCAGTGCCGCAAAGGCGGGAGCCCTGCTCGTGCACAAAAGCAGCCTGCTCGACGCGCTGATAGCACTGTTCGAATCCGAATGGGAGAAAGCGACACAGTTCGTCACGTCCGAAGGTGCCTTGCAGAACGCGCCCGCCATTGATGATCTGGATGCACAAATCCTCAGCCTGTCGCTGGCCGGCCTCACCGACCAAGCGATCGCCACCCAACTGCGCACCTCCCTGCGGACGGTACAGCGGCGGGTCCGGAATCTGATGGACACCGCGAGAGTGGAGAATCGCATGCAGCTGGGCTTCCATGCGGCACGGCTGCGCTGGCTCGAAGCCGAGCAAGACGGCAATACCAGGGTGTGAACCCAAGGCGGTCGAGCATGAGGCGCGCGGAGGGTGTCCGATCAACGGCCCTGTCCCGCATTCGGTGGTGACGCAGCGTCGTACAGCAACGGCCCGACCGAGGGCGTCAACACCAAGACCAAGCTGATCGCACGCCAGATGCAACGCCGAGGTTCGTCTTCTCAGCCTCCACGGGACCGCCCCCGTGTCAGCCCGTGACGATTCCGGCGACGAGGTTGATGGTGGTGGCCAGGATGCTCGCGCCGAAGACATAGGAGAGCAGGCAGTGCCGGAGGGCGACCGCGCGGATCGTGGAACTGGAGACGTCGGTGTCGGAGACCTGATAGGTCATGCCGAGGTTGTAGCTGAAGTAGAGGAAGTCGCTGTACCGCGGCAGGTCGTCGGTGTTGAAGTCGATCCCGCCCTGGGGCGGCAGGTAATAGATGTATGCGTAGCGGGCGGCGTACATCAGGTGGAGTGCCGCCCAGGCCATGAACACGCCGCAGAGCGCCGTCGCGGCCGCCGCGTGGCTCAGGCCCGAGTGGCCGACCAGGAGCAGCGCCACGATGCTGACCAGTCCGCACACGGCGGCCGCGACGACGGCGAGTTCCTCGACGACGGGCCGGAACTCCTCGCGTCGGACGTTGCGGTGCGTGGCGGCGGCGTCCATGGGCCAGAGCACGACCCAGCCCGCCACGACGAAGACCGCCTCCGCCACGGCAATGGCGGCGAGAATGCCCAGCGGCGGTACCTTCGTCAGCACACCGACGACCAGGCCGACGGCCGCTCCGGCGACCGCAGAGCCCGCGAGTCGGGGAACCGCGGACTGCGGCAACCAGCGGTTCATGGGAGGTCCGAGGCTTCCTGGACCACCACGGCCTGATCCGAATATGTCAGGTACGCGATCTCGGAGACGTGTCCGGCGCCGACGGCAGCGAGCCCTGGTCCGGTCGGGTCGGAGACGTCGAGGACGCAACGGTCCGCCGTGCGGCGCCGGAAGGCGTGGCGGGCCCCCTCTTCGATCTGGGCCCGGGCCGCCGACGTGATCAGCGCGAGTCCGCGGTGCAGGTTGTTCGTTGCGGCAGGGGCCGTCATGGCGTTCACGCTCCTTTCAGGCTGCCGATGCCCGGGGAGCCGCCGATCCGTGCGGGCCTCGGTGGGCGAGTGGGAAGGCGGCCGAGGAAGTCGGCACTCGGCACAAAGAACAGACTGCCGGTCACGGCCAGGAGAAGCATGCGATTCCCACAGGACAATGGCTCGCAACATGGGCAATGGGTACGGAGTGAGGCTATCCGCCCGAGGACCGGTGTGCAGTCCGGGCGCGACGCGCGTGTGATGCCCGCGGACGGGCGGCGAGATTCGACTTCGGCCGACACGGAGCCTCTGCGTGCAGGGAAGCTCCAGAGATCGACAACAGCATGGCGCAATGAGCCGATCCATCACGGAGACCGGGTGATATACACCGCTTATGCCCTATTCGCACCCTCCTCCGCCGCCTGTCACCGGGAGCGGTTGGCGGCGTTCGGTGGCCGGTGCGGCGCGCGTACTCTCCCCGCGCGGGGCACTCGCCCTCCACAGGGTGGACGGGGCTCTGGCCTTCGCCCTGCGCGCGGCGCTTGCCATGGCCGTGCCGGCCGTGCCGATGGCGCTGGCCGGACGGTCCGAGCAGGCCGTCTACGCCATGCTCGGCTCCTTCACCACGACGTTCGGCCGCAATCTGCCGTACGCGCACCGTGCTCGTGTTCTCGCGCTTGTCGCGGTGGCCATGACGGCGTGTGTGGGCTGTGGTTCGGCTCTCGCCGTGTGGGCCCATCCACGAGCGGGGGGAGCCGGTGCCGCCGCGGTGGTCGCGGCCATGGCCGCTGTGGCCGGGGTGGCGAAATACGCCTGTGACGCGGCACGTCTGAGCGGGCTGGGCGCGGTGCTGCTGCTCTTCTCCTTCGCCGTGGCGGCCAACGGGTCGCCCGCACCTGACGACGTCCTTCCTCAGACCGCCCTGGCCGCGGCGGGCGCAGCCCTGGCCTGGGCCCTGGCCGTATCCGGCTGGTTCGTGCACCCGGACCGGCCGCAACGCCTCGCCGTGGCGGCGGCCCTGCGCGACCTCGCGGAGCTGTTGGAAGCGCTCGGCGAGGGGAACGGAAGCGGGCTCACCCGGCACCGGGCGACCGCCGCCACCCTGCAGGCCTACCGGTCCCTGGGGATCATGCCTCCGACGGCCGCCGAGCGTGGTGAACGAGGCGGGGTGTATGTACGCCTGACCGATCTCTCCTGGTCGCTGCTGATCGGCTCCGCGCGCCGGTCGCCGGACGACCCGGCCGGTCTGGCGTGCCACCTGCGCCGCCAGGTCCGTCTCCTCATCAGCCGGCGCCGCCGGGTCCCACCCCTCCTGCCCGAGCTGTCCCTCGCGTCCCTGATCGCCCAGGCCAGTACGGTCCCGGGCACGGCGGGAACCAAGCGGGATGCGGCCTACCCCACCACCCGGCGCGCCACCGAACTGCGCGCCGCCGAACTGGTGACGGGGCAGCGCCCCGGCGGCGCCGGCCACTTGTCGGTGCTGCTCGTTCCCGCCCTGCGGATCGTCCTCGGCACCGGGCTCGCGGGCGGGCTGGCCCTTCTTCTGGGCCTGGGCCACGGCTACTGGGCGGCGATCTCCGCCGCCGCGGTGCTGCACTCGATCAACGTCCGCACGGCCGCCCAGCGTGCCGTCCAGCGCACCCTGGGCACGGTCGCCGGGCTGGTCCTCGCCCTCGGGGTGCTCGCCATGCGCCCCGATCCCGTGGTACTCGTCCTCGTGATCGTGCTCCTGGAGTTCCTGCTGGAGTACGTCGTCGCCCGCAACTACGGTCTGGGCGTCGTCTTCCTCACACCGCTGGCGCTGCTCATGACCGACCTGGCCGCGCCGGCACCTGCCGGCACACTCGTGCAGGACCGGGCGTTGAGCAGTCTTCTGGGGATCGTCGTCGGACTGGCCTGCGGGCTTCTGGTGGTCCACGGTCATGCCGCAGTCCGGGCGGAACGTGCCCTCGGCGCGTGCACGGAGGCCGCCGAGCACGCGGAGCGAGCGCTGGCCGAACGCGCGGAGCCGTCCTTCCCGGTCGTCCAGACGCATCTGGCGGCAGCCGTGGTGGAGTTGCGCGAGGCCGACGACGCCGCGGCGGGTGAGCTGTGGCAGGCGGAGATCGATCCCACCGAGCTCGCCGCCGCGGAACAGCGTGCCTACCTTCTTCTGGAGCGGCTCCTCCGGTGGCGGTGACGCCACCGGACGCATCAGCCGGAACTCCGCCGGCCCGCGCTCCCTCGCTCAGGTGGCGGGGGTTGGCAACTGGTCGCGGGGAAGCGCGCATAAGGTCGGTTTAGCTCGATCGTGTGATGGCCGGGTCGTGGGCTTGCGGTGCCCTGGGGTGGCCGGGGTAACGTCGCCGTGCGATCTTGGGACGCCGGGTGCGGTGCCAGCGTGCGGGGCCCCTGCTTCACCGGAGTGATGGTTCAGGGCCTCCCCGTCGCCTCTGGCCGCACCCACTTGGCCAGGTCGCCCAGGGAACACTGGCCTCCCGGGATCGGACCACGCACAGGATGCGTGTCGCTGCCTCGGGGTCGAGTACGCCGGGGACCAGTGCGCCCAAGACCGTTCGGGGCG
>NZ_JBHVFU010000031.1:0-94801 GCF_042801455.1 Streptomyces sp. NPDC057565
TCCTCATCCGCCAGAACCACCTCGACCGTCGGCCGACCCATACGCGCCATGAACCCAGCCTACTTCTGCAATGAAATAAAGACTCAAGACACTAGATCCCGCCACTGACAACGCAGCGTGACGGTCCACAGCCGCGACGGCATGCGGTGGAGCGAGCCGGTGGCCCGGGCCGGCGGTCGCTCCTTCACCCAGGACGCGGTGTTCACCCCCCACCACCGTCCGCTGTCTTCGGATCACCCGCACCGCGCCCGGCGACACCGCCTGGGCCGTGAACGAGAACCGCCTCCACGCGGACGGACCGGACGCCGCTGCCACCTTCCAGGGCGAACAGGCCACCGACCTCAAGGGGGCCGGACGGGGCGACACGGCGACCGGGGTGCTCCGCTCAGGCGACCGGATCGGGTTCCGGGACGTTCAGTTCGGCACGGGCGCCGGTCACCTGACGGCCCGCCTGACTGCACCGGGCCCCGGCGGGCGCGGCGTGCTCCAGGTGCGCCTTGGACAGTCCGGACGGGCTGCTCGCGGGCGTGCTGCCGGTGCGGTCGACCGGCGGTAGGCGCGCCTGGCAGGAACAGCCGGCGAAGCTGCTGCGCACGGTCAGCGGAGGCCGGAGGGGCCGCGGCGACGGTGACGACGCCCCGGCCCCCTCGGCCCTACGGGCCGATCAGCCGGCGGGTACCGCGTGCGGACCACCGGCCGCCGCCCAGGACGGCGTCACACCCGTGACCTGGCACACCATCAGGAAGAGCGGGATGGGTGGGGTGTACGGCGTGCGGCTGTCGGGTGCGTGGATCAGCCGGGGCCGCACGGCGGGGACGTACGCGCCTTTGGCGTACGCGACCTGCGACGGCCAGTCCAGATCGAGGTCCGAGCCCGCCGGTACGATCCACCACCAGCGGTCGGCGTCCGCGAAGACGCAGCCGGTGCGCGGCAGATGGGACATGAGCCGGAAGCCGTACCCGGCAGGCACGCCCACCGCGTCGCAGCCCAGGCTCGCCGACAGTGCGGGAGGCAGCGCCAGCTGCACGAGGCCACCCCCGGAGCCGGGCGGCCGGGACTCGCGGGTCAGGCGAGATCCGAGCAGATGGGACATCGCGTTCCTCAACATGTCCGCTCCGTGCCGTGCGGCAGTTCTGCCCAGACGATGCGGCCCGATCCGTCGCCCGCGTCACGGGATCCCCAGGCACTGCTCAACGCGTCGACGAGCAGCAGGCCGCGTCCGTGCTCGTCGTCGGCGGTGCGGCACAGCTTCGGGCCACCCGGCTGGTGCCCCTGGTCCTGTACGGCTATGCGCAGCCGTCTCTCGAGACAGCGCAGCTCGCACACGACGCGTGCGCTCGCGGTGTGCACCACCGCGTTGGTGACCAGTTCCGACACGATCAGGATCGCCGCGTCGTGCGCCTCCGTGTCCAGCTGCCACTCGTCCAGCCGGGTCCTTGTCAGCCGCCGCGCACCGGCCACCGACTCCGGGTGCGCAGGGAGCGCGAAGCAGTATCGGAGCGCTTCCGTCCCGGGGCTGAGGTCGATGAGCCGGGGGATGAGCGCACTGCCAGGTGCCACGACCGATTCCTCACAGTGGGGGCTTCGTCACGCCGCGCATCTCAGGGCATGAGGGCGGGCATGACTGAGTGAACTGGTTCACTCACCAACTCTCCCCCTGTCGTGAACACTTGGCAAGGGGCACTCTGAAATTTTCAGAGTGGTCGTGTCTTTGACGGCATACGCATGGCACACTGCTCGCAAACAGCGCAACGGGAGGTCTGAAGTGAGCGAACCGCGGTCCGCCCCGACCGTGGGTCAGGTCGTTCTCGGCAAGCGCCTGCAGGATCTGCGGGAGCGCGTCGGCCTGAACCGTGACCAGGCTGCCAAGGTGCTCCGGGTCGCTCCCGCGACGATACGCAGGATGGAGACCGCCGAGGTCGCGCTCAAGATCCCCTATGTGCAACTGCTCCTGAAGGCCTACGGGATCGCCGACGAGGAGGCCGAGTCCTTCGTCGAGCTGGCCGAGGAGGCCAACAAGCCCGGCTGGTGGCAGCGGTTCCACGACGTCCTGCCCGACTGGTTCAGCATGTACGTCAGCCTGGAGGGCGCGGCGAGCCTCCTGCGCATGTACGAACCGCACTTCGTCCCCGGACTCCTGCAGACCGAGGACTACGCCCGATCGGTGATGCGCACCGGCGCCGTGGGCCAGACCCGGCCCGAGGACATCGAGCGTCATGTGGCGCTGCGGATGGAGCGGCAGTCCCTGCTGACGCGGCCGGATGCCCCGAAGCTGTGGGTGGTGATGGACGAGACGGTCCTGCGCCGTCCCGTCGGCAGCGCCGACGCCATGCGAGCGCAGATCGACCGGCTGCTCGATGTCACCGAGATGTCCCATGTGACACTGCAGATCGCGGAGTTCGCGACCGGCCACCACCCGGGCACCTACGGCCCGTTCGTCCTCTTCCGCTTCGGCGTCCCCGAACTGCCCGACATGGTGTACAGCGAGTACCTGACCGGCGCCGTCTACTTCGACGCGCGCCCCGAGGTGGCCTCCTACCTCGAAGTCATGGACCGCATGGCGGCTCAGGCCGCAACTGCACAACGCACGAAGGAAATCCTCCGGGAATTCCGCAAGGAGCTGTGATCGATGGACCCCATATACAACGGCATGCCCGCCCGCGAACTCGGCTCCGAAGGCTGGTACAAGCCGTGGAGCGGTGGGAACGGCGGCAACTGCGTCGAGGCCATGAAGCTGGCCGACGGCCGAGTCGCTGTACGCCAGTCCGCAGATCCCGACGGCCCCGCCCTGATCTACACCCACCTCGAGATCGCGGCCTTCATCCAGGGAGCCAAGGCCGGCCAGGCGGACTTCCTCCTCACCGGAACCTGACGCCTCCGGCGTCCGTCCTTCCCACACTCAGTCTCAGTTCGTCGATCCACGGACTCCAGGAGCGCGCTATGGCCGGGCACGAGCCCCAGCCCATCGAGATCGACACCAGCAAGCCGCACCCCGCCCGGATGTACGACTGGTTCCTCGGTGGCAAGGACAACTATCCGGTCGACGAACAGATGGCGCAGCAGCTCCTGGCCCTCGACGCCCGCGGCCGTGACATGGCCCGGGTCAACCGGGCGTTCATGCACCGCGCCACGCGCTGGCTCGCCGACCAGGGCGTACGGCAGTTCCTCGACATCGGCACCGGCATCCCCACCGAGCCGAACCTCCACCAGATCGCCCAGCAGACGGCCCCGGACGCGCGCATCGTCTACTGCGACAACGACCCGATCGTCCTCGCGCACGCGGCGGCCCTGCTGCGCTCCACCCCCGAGGGCGCCACCGAGTACCTCCAGGTCGACGCCCGCGAGCCGGAGACCATACTCGAACAGGCGGGCAAGGTACTCGACTTCAGCAAGCCGGTCGCGCTGTCCCTGCTGGCCCTGCTGCACTTCCTCGACGACGAGGACGGTGCCGCCGAGCTCGTCGACCGGCTGGTGGAGAAGCTTCCCTCGGGCAGCTACCTGGTGCTCTCGCACACCACCGGGGACTTCAACCCCGAGGGTGCGGCGCAGGCGTCGGCCATGTACAAAGCCCGCGGGATGACGCTGCGTCCGCGCTCGCACGCCGAACTCACCGCGTTCTTCGACGGACTCGAACTCGTGGAGCCGGGCGTCTCGCTCTCCGCCGACTGGCACCCGGAACTCGGTGAGGTCATCGACGTACCCGGCGACGAGCCGATCCCCGGCTACGCGGGTGTGGCCCGCAAGCCCTGACCGGGGCCGTCCCCGGCATGCTCACTGCCTGCTGACCGACCGGGTGATGCCCGCGGCGATCGTCGTCGCGAGCAGCCACCCGGTCGCGATGAGGAGGTACGACAGCCACTGGTACCAGCCCTGCGGATTGAACGCCCGCTCCTGCCCGAAGTCGACGATCGGCAGAAGCAGGTCCAGTGTGTAGACGAACGGACTGAACGGCGGAGCCTCGTCCGCCTTCAGTGGGCTCGGATGATGCAGCGCGTACACCAGCGACCCGGCCAGCAGCAGCGAGGAGAGCCAGGCCGCGGCCCGCACCGGCCGGAAGCCGTACCCGACGGTGACATCCTGGAGATGCCCCCACAGCCGTGCGTACGCGGGCAGGGTGGCGCGGTGTCTGCGCTGTTTGGCGAGGAGCACCGTGCGCGCGGCGTCGTCGTCGCCGATCCGCCGGTACGCCTCCGTCAACTGCTCGTACGCGTACGGCACATAGCCCTCCTCCTCCCGTTCGAGCAGCGGCAGCCGCCGCTCCGCCGGGAGATGGGGGAGGAGCGTGGCGTACGTCAGCCCGTCGAGCCGGACCTGCTCCGGCCAGACCGACGGGGTGGCATGGATGAGGTCGGCCTTCGCCCGGCGCAGATTCACCCTGCCGTCGATCGGGGCGGCCTCCCGGAGCCAGAGTTCGCCGATCGTGCTGCTGCTGGCGCGGAGCGCCACGCCGCCGGGGTTGGACAGCCGGGCGTACGCGAGGTTGAGCTGCCCCGGTATCCGGGCGCCGCGCAGGTCGACCCGCCCCTGGACCTGGATCCGCATCCCGTGCAGGTCGGAGCCGACGCCGAGATTCTCGGCATGCAGTGCGGTCGCTCCGGGGTTGCACAGGTGGGCGTCGTCGAGCTGGATCTGTCCGGTGACGGCGGCGCCGCCGAGCCGCGTCTCTCCGTGCACGACGAGACCGGGCCACCACAAGTCGTCCTCGACGACCGCGTGATTCAGCTGCAGCACCGCCTCGCCGTTGGGCGCGGTCGTACCGTCCGCGTTCACGCCGATGCGGGTCCGGTCGAAGAACAGGGCCTGGGCGATCTTCGAACCGCCGAGCCGGACCGGTCCGGAGATCCGGCAGTCGGTGAGCCGCAGCACGCCGTCGATGTGGACGGTCGCCGCGGTCAGTCCCGGCAGCACCGAACCGCTCAGCGCCAGCTGCCGCAGTCGCGCGCCGTACAGGTTCGGCGCCTGCTCGAACCGGCATCCGGACAGCGCGACCGCGCACTCCGCGGTCACGTACCGGATGTTCAGAGCGCCGGTGATCCGTGCGCCCAGCACCCGCAGTGCGGACACCTGCCCCTCCTCCTGCGGGCTGCCGACCAGCAGCGCCCTGAGCACCTCGGCACGTACCGTGCGCTCAGGACCCCAGCTGTCCCCGGCCTCCGGATCGTCCTCGGCCGCCACCCCTGTACGGAAATCGACGGCTGTGCCGCGCGGGAATGCGTCCCGGACACGGCGCTCGGCGGCTGTCAGCTCGGTGATCTCCATCGGCGGGACTCTGGCCCGCAGCCCGACGGAGTGTCAACCCCCACTGCTCCAGCCCGTGTTCAGTCGTCCAAGGCATGCCCGGTCGTCGCGTCCACATGCCCGGGTACGACGTCGTGCCGGTCGCCCACCGTCGACGTACCGGAGGGCTCGAACAGCAGCAGCGAGGCGCCGTCCGCCGAGAGCGGCTTGTGCCAGGTGGAGCGCGGGACGACGAACACCGCGCCGCGGTCGAGCGTGACCGTGCGCTCGCTGCCGTCCTCGCGCAGGGCGATGTCCAGTGCGCCGTCGAGGACGAGGAAGAACTCGTCGGTGTCGTCATGGACGTGCCAGACATGCTCGCCCCGGACCTTCGCGACCCGTACGTCGTAGTCGTTGACGAGCCGCCGACCGGGGTGCCCGGCTGGTCAGCTTCTGCACGGGCACGTTCACGCTCGCCGCCGCCGGTGTGCTGGACGGGCGCCGGGCCACCACTCACTGGAGCTGGGCCGACGCCTTCACCGCCCGCTTCCCGCAGGTCCGACTCGACCCCGATGTGCTGTTCGTCGACGACGGACGGGTGATCACCGCGGCGGGCAGCGCCGCCGACCTCGACACAGGCCTCCACATCGTCCGGAGCGATCACGGCGCGGAGATCGCGGCCGTCGTCAGCCGCCGGCTGGTCTTCGCGGTCCACCGCGACGGCGGCCAGCGCCAGTTCGTCGAGCACCCGCTGCCCGCGGTCCCCGACACCTCGCTGGGCCCGCTGCTCGCCTGGGCGGAGGAACGCCTCGGGACGGAGCTCACGGTGACCGGCCTCGCCGCCCGCGCCGCCGTCAGCCCCGCCACCCTGCACCGCCGCTTCCGCGCCCAGCCGGCGACGACGCCGCTCGCCTGGCTGACCGAGCGGCGGATCGCCCTGGCCTGCCGGCTGCTGGGGCGAGGCGAGGAACGCCTCGATGCGGTCGCCCGAGCCGGCGGACCCGGTACGGCGACGAACCTGCGCGCCCAGCTGCGCCGCCGTACCGGGCTCACCCCCACCGAGTACCGACGCAGGTTCACCCTGACGCACCGACCCGGTCCCGCCGCAGGTCACAATGGACGCATGTCCCGACGCAGCCCACGCCCCCGGCAGCCCTCCGCCGCAAGCACCCGGACCGCCCCGGAGAGCGCGATCACTCCGGCTTCGCCGTGCCCGTGCGGCCTGCCCGCCACGTACGCGGACTGCTGCGGAAGGTTTCACGCAGGGACCGCCGCCGCGCCGACCTGCGAGGCGCTGATGCGGTCGCGGTACGCCGCCTTCGTTGTCCGGGACGCGGCGTATCTCCTCCGCACCTGGCACCCGGACACCCGGCCGCCCGTTCTCGACTTCGATCCCGGCATGCGCTGGGTGCGCCTGGAGATCCTGGAGACGACGGACGGCAGCGCGTTCCACACCACGGGCACGGTCACCTTCCGCGCCCACTACATGGACCACGGCCGACCGGACTCGCTCCATGAGAAGAGCCGGTTCGTCCGCCACGAGGGCGCCTGGGTCTACGCGACGGCGGTCTTCATCGACTGACGGCTGCCCGTGCACGGCTCAGTCGAAGACGGACACCCGCGTGCGGTGGAGCATCGGCTTCTCGGCCTCGTCCACCAGTGCCACCGCGAGACCCGCGTAGGACAGATGCGCCGAGCGGTCGGGAAGGCCGCCGGGTCGTCGAGTACGAGCCTTCCGTCGGCCCCGTCCGCGAGCCCGGCGTACTTCTCCGGGTCGCCGACCACCTGCGGACGCGTTGCCGCCCCTCCCGGACCGGCCGACCTCCCGGGGCTCGAAGGGGTCGTTCACCGCCCACCGCATGGCCGGGCAGGCTTCCCCTCCGGATGTCCGACGTGGGCCGCACGTACTGCAGGGTCCTGATGCGCATGCTCGACCTTCTTGTGTATACCAAAATCCCTCTGAAGGAAGGTGCCTCTACGTGCATCATTTGGGATTGATGAGGCGGGATCTTGCCTTGCCTTACTCATTTGGTATACAAAAAGTGAGCCGGGGAGGCATGTACTAAACGCCTAGGAGTCCGCCATGTGTGTCGAGTCAGTCCCACCCCCCTCAAGCCGGGTCACCCGTCGCGGAGTGCTGGCGGGTGCCGCCGTCCTGGCCGGCAGCGCCGCCGTACTCAGTGCCGCGCCCCAGGCCTTCGGTGCCACCCCGAAGGGCGCCCAGCGCACCGGGGACCTGGTCATCGAGGGCGGCACACTGCTCGATCCGAAGACCGGCGAGGTCACCGAGGACGCCGTCGTCGTGATCCGCGGCGGAGTGGTGCGCACGGTCGGGGCCCGCGGTCGTGTGGACACGCCGGACGGCCTGCCGCGCCTCGACGCACAGGGTCGCTGGGTGCTGCCCGGTCTGGTGGACGCGCACATCCACATCAACACCGTCGCCGAGGCGCGGGACGCGGTCCGCCAGGGCGCGACCAGCGCACGCAGTGGCTCCACCAACTTCTACCAGGACATCGCCGTACGGGAGTTGGCCCGTCGGCTGCCTGAATCGGCGCCCAGGCTCAGCGCCGCGGGCGTCTTCGTCACGCCCGACCTCGGCGACACGATTCTCGCCGACCCGGACCTCACCCCGCTGGCCCGCCTCAAGGACGGCGTGCGGTCGGCCGAGGCGCTGCGCCGCGTGGTCGAGGTGAACCTCTCCCGCGGCGCCGACGTGATCAAGACCCGCGTCAACGAACGCGCCGGCCTGCCCGAGCAGGACCCGCTCGCACAGGTGTACTCGTACGAGCAGCTGTCCGAGATCGTGTCCGCCGCACGCCGTGGCGGCAAGGGTGTCCTCTGCCACAGCTACAGCCGCCAGGGCTGCCACGACGCCGTGACCGCGGGCATCCGCTCCCTGGAGCACGGCGTCTTCGTCGGGGAGCACACGCTCGACGAAATGCGCCGCCGGGGTACGTACTTCACCCCCACCCTCACGGCCATCGCCGGGCTCGCCGACTCCGACAACCCGATCCTGGCCGAGCGTGGGCGCGCCTACCTGCCCATACTCAAGCGTGCCGTGCTTGACGCGCACGAGATGGGCGTACCGCTGGCGGCAGGCACCGATTCGTCCGGCGGCCGGGTCCGCCCCATCGGCCGGGAGGTGGAGCTGATGAAGGAGTCCGGTCTGTCCGCGCTGGACGCCATCCGTACGGCGACCACGTCCGCTGCCCGACTCCTCGGCCAGGAGCGGACCCTGGGCCGGCTGGCCCCCGGATTCAGCGGTGATGCCGTCCTCCTGTCCGGTGACCCGCACAAGGATCTGTCCCTTCTCAAGACGCCGGTCCGCGTCGTCCGACAGGGCCTCCCGCTCTGACCCCGCTGCACTCACTCGATCCCAAGGAGTCCTCGCACATGACGTCCCGTACCTCACCGGCCGAACCGTCCACGGCATCCACATCGGCTCGCGCCGACACCGGGACACGACCGGTGAGGGACGTGGTCTTCCGTAATGTGCGGCCCTTCGGGGCGCGCCGGCCCGTGGATCTGGTCGTGGTCGACGGCCGGATCGGTGAGGGTGCGGCTCCTGCGGGGGCCGATGTGATCGACGGTGAAGGCCGGATCGCCCTGCCGTCCTTCGTGGACGCGCACATTCACCCGGACAAGACGACATGGGGTGGTGAGTGGGTGTCGCGCAAACCGGCCGGTTCGATCGCCGAACTGGCCGAGCAGGACGCGGAGTTGTTCCGAAGCCAGCGGCGCCCGGTGGGGGAGCGGGCGTACGGCCTGATGGCTCACGCGGTGACTCGAGGCACCCGTGCCATGCGTGCGCACGCAGATGTCGCCCCGGCCTACGGGCTGGCGTGCGTGGAAGGGCTCGCCGAGGCTCGTGAGCGCCTGAAGCATGCCCTGGACGTGCAGACGGTGGCGTTCCCGCAGCACGGTGTCATCCGCGCACCAGGTACCGAGGACCTGCTCAAGGAGGCGGTCCGCAGCGGGGCCGTGGACTTCATCGGCGGCATCGACCCGATCAGCTTCGACAACGCCATGGACGAGCAGCTGGATCTGGTCTTCGGCCTCGCCGACCGCTACGGCGTCGGGGTGGACATCCACCTCCACGACCGCGGCGACAAGGGCATGCCGGTCCTGCGCAGCATCATCGACCGCACCCGGGCGCTGTCCCTGCGCGGCAGGGTCACCGTCAGCCACGTCTTCTGCCTGCCGTTCCTGTCCGACAGTGAACTGGCAGGCATTGCAAAGGACTTGGCCGATCTCGACATCTCGCTGACGACTGTCGCGCCGAGTGCGTCGCTGGTGCTGCCGGTCGCCAAGCTCCGTGAGCACGGTGTACGGGTCGGTCTGGGTTCGGACGGGGTGCGCGATTCGTGGAGCCCGTTCGGGAACGCCGACATGCTGCACCGGGCGCACATCCTGGGCTGGGTGACCGGCGCGCGCCTGGACCAGGAGCTGACGGACTGCTTCGAGGCGGGCGCGTACGGCGGCGCCGAGGTGATGGGCCTGGACCGGGCCGACCTGCGGCCCGGCTCGCCCGCCGACTTCATCCTCGTACGCGGAGAAGGGCTGCCGCAGGTCGTGGTGGACATGCCCACCCGTGACCTGGTCGTCCATGGCGGCCGGGTCGTCGCCCGCGACGGAAAGCTGGTCTGAGGATTGTCCCGTCAGGGATGACGGGACAACCACCGGGCGGTACCGACAACGGCAGCGGCCACGAGGACGTGAGGTCGCCACAGAGGACGCCCTCGTGGCCCGCAATCCACGCCTCCGGCAGGTCGCTGCCGTGGAAGACGTACACCTGTAGTCGCATGCTGCGGCAGGAGGTGCGTCACTTGCGCAGCAGTCGGGCGATCTCGTCGTAGCCGTGCTCCTCGGCGTGCTCGAGTGCCGTCGTGCCGGACTTGTCCGCGATGGACCTGTCCGCGCCCCCGTCCAGGAGGAGCTTCACGGACTCCTGGTGGTCCTCTCCGCCGTCGCCGAGGATGACGGCCTCCAGGAGGGCGGTCCAGCCGAGGTTGTTGACATGGTTGACGTCGACGTCGATGTCCGGGTTGGTGGTGACCTCCCGGATGTAGTCGACGTGACCGTGCTCGCCGGCCGGGATGAGGGACGTGCCGCCGTACCGGTTGACGATGGTGTAGTCGGGGTCGGCCTTCGCCAGGGTGCGGGCCATGGCGGCGCTGCCGGTCACGCCGGTCACCAGCCAGGGCGTGTCGTGCTGCTGGTCCAGGGCATCGGGGTCCGCGCCCGCCTCGACGAGTACCTCGGCCGCCTCCACATGGTCGCCGGTGGCCGCGAGGAGCAGAGGGGTGCGACGGTTGCTGTCGCGCGTCTCCAGGTCCGCGCCCCGCTTGATCGCGCTGCGTATGGCGTCGGCGTCACCGGAACGTGCGCCTTCGAGCAGGTCCCGGCTCGCGGCCGGGTCGGCGGCCGGACGCTTGGGGGAGGCCGAGCGCTCGGCCTTGTCCTCGGGGGATGCGGAGCCGGTCCTGCCCGCCGACGGCTTCTGCCGGGCGGAGGCGTCACCGTCGGACTGCGCGCTGCACGCGGTCGCGAGCACGGCCAGGCCGGCGAGGGAGACGAACAGGCGAGTGGTGCGGCCCAGAGAGGCCATGACGTTCCTCTTTCGGTGCGGTGGGGGAGCTGTGGTGGGTGATGTCCTTGGAACCGGGGTGGCGGGGTGCTTCGGTGACCGGGCCGTGGGCGCGAGGGGCAGTACAGTCCATGCTCGGTCCGCTCGTGGGCGTCCGCCGTCGCTTAACCGGTTGGAGATGAGGGGACGTGGGGACGACCCGCGGGTCAGCCGATCGGTTGATGCGCGGGACGTGGGCGCTCGTCGTTCCCCGACTCGCCCGCCGGGTGCGCTCCCTCCGGACCGTCACGGCGGGACCTCCCGCGGCGGGGCGAACGGGCTGTAATGGTTGACCAAATCGTTTCGACTGCGGGGCGGGCGGTGCTTCGGGGTGGTGCGTCACGGGAGCAAGGGGAGGCGGTGGGCCGGGAGGGGTGTTGCGGCCCACCGCCGTCACGGGGCCTTCGGCGTGCGCCGGTGTTCGAACCCTGACGTACGCCGTCACTGACTTACGGTCAGAAAGGCCTGGTGGGCAGGTACTTGCCGTCCAGGGTGATGACGGCCCGCTCGCCGCCCTCGGGGTCGGCGACCTTCTTCACGTCGAGCTTGAAGTTGATCGCGCTGATGATGCCGTCGCCGAACTGCTCGTGGACCAGGGCCTTGAGGGTGGTGCCGTAGACCTGGAGCATCTCGTAGAAGCGGTAGATCGTCGGGTCGGTCGGGATGCCGCCGGGGATGGAGCCACGGGTCGGAATGGTCTGCAGGAGCAGCACCGCGTCCTCGTCGAGGTCGAGGAGCTTGCCGACCGCCTTGGCGGAGTCCTCGGGCAGCGCATGCTGGCCCAGAACGGCGGCCGTCACAAAGGCCACGGACAGACCGGCCGCGTCGGCGATCTCCTGCCACGTCAGGTCCTTGCTGGTCTTGGCCGCAACAGCGGCCGCGGACACGGCCTCACGGGCGGTGGGGGAGAACTGGGCGTGAACCATGAGGGTTTCCTTTCCTGTGGTGCCGGCCAGGGGGCGGCGCGGCAGGTGAGAGGGGGAGCGGGAACGGAACGGCCGGGGGTCAGGCCGCCGCGGAGACGCGATCGACGTCGTCGAGCGTTTCGACCGCCCCGGATGCGATGTCGAACATCCAGCCATGCAGCGAGAGTTGCTGCTCGGCGAGCGCGCGGGCCACCGAGGGGTGGGTACGCAGGTTCTGCAGCTGGGCGACCACATTCGCGCGTACGAGGGTGGTCACCCTGGACTCGGCCGATTCGGCAGGAGCCGCGGTCGCCCGAGCCCTGGCGCGGGCCGCGTCCGCATGCCGCAGCCAGTCCGCGATCACCGGGGCCGCGCTCAGGTCGTGCCCCTCGGCCAGGGCGGTCATCGCACCGCAGGCGGAGTGACCGCAGACGACGATGTCGGTCACACCGAGTACGGCAACGGCGTACTCGATGCTCGCTGCGACACCGTCCGCGCCGGGCGCGTAGGCGGGAACCAGATTGCCCGCGGTCCGGATGACGAACAGCTCGCCCGGTTCGCTCTGCGTGATGAGCTCGGGAGTCACCCGGGCGTCGGAGCAACCGATGAACAGCGTTTCGGGCCGGTGATGTGTGGCCAGGCGGGCGAAAAGCTGCTGCTTGGCGGGAAATACGGTACGGCGAAAATGCGCGATGCCGTCTGAGAGATGGTGCATTCGTTCACTCCCATCGGGGTGGCCGACCGCCCTTGCGGGCCGACGTCATTCACCATGCATGAACCGCGCCTATAGTGTCCAAGACTTGATTTCCATGACTGCTATAGATGGCATCTATATGCGTACGGCGGGTGTGCAGGGCCGAGTGCCAGCGGTCGCTCGTGCGGTGCGTGGCATGACGGGGGTCGCGTATACGCGGGGGCGTCATCGCGCCGCATGGTCGCCCTGCCCGACGGCCTCCGCGCGGACATCCGTGATCGCTCGGAGAAGGCCGCAGTCGGCGAGAAGCCCTGACCAGGAGGGGGCGCGCCCCCACACCTATAGTTCGGGCCATGGGTCCCGAGCTACGCCACCTCCGCTACCTGATCGCCGTAGCCGAGCACGGCAACTTCACCCGCGCCGCCGAGGAGCTGCGCATCTCTCAGCCCACGCTGTCCCAGCAGGTCAAGCAGCTGGAGCGAGTGGTCGGCGTCCAGCTGCTCGACCGCAGCGGCCGCAGTGTCCGGCTCACTGACGCCGGCGACGCCTATGTGCACTATGCCCGGCGGGCCCTGCGGGACCTCGCGGCGGCCGACCGTGCGGTACTCGACGTGGCGGACCTGTCCCGGGGCAGGCTGCGGCTGGCGATGACACCGACGTTCACGGCCTACCTCATCGGCCCGCTGGTGCAGGAGCTGCACACCCGCCATCCCGGGATCACCCTGGAAGTGCGGGAGATGACACAGGATCGCATCGAGGCAAGCCTGTTGGCGGACGAGATCGACCTGGGGATCGCGTTCGAGGCGCCACATCCCGCCGGCATCAGCGCACACGTCTTGTTCACCGAGACCTTGAGCCTGGTCGTCGCGGCCCATGACGCGGATTCCGCGGCGCGGGAGCCGATGCCGCCCGGCAGGTTGGCCGAGCAGCGTCTCGCGCTGCTCAGCAATGACTTCGTCACGCGCGGACACATCGACAGCTACTTCACCGAGCACCGCATCGACCCGCCCATCGCGGTGGAGGCCAACTCCATTCAGGCCCTCATCGAGATCGTGCAGCGCACCCCCTTGCTGGCCACAGTGCTGCCGGACGCCATCACGCACGACCATCCGCACCTCACAACGATCGCCCTTGACCCACCCCTGCCCGCGCGCCGAGTGACCCTCCTGCGCCGCGACAGCGCGTACCAGAGTGCGGCGGCTCGGGCCTTCGCCCGGCTCGCGAGCCGCCTGGTGCGGGAGCGGGGCTACACACCCGCCTGAACGAGCAGGGGAGACCCCATCCAAGGACTTCCGGCCGCCTTGCGACCGCACGCACCGGAGGACGCTCGTCATGGGGTGGCATTGCCAGTACGGCAGTAGCGGTATACCAAACCTGACGTTCCTCGACGTGATGAGAGAATGAGCGGCATGGCAGGTTCTGAAGGCTTCGAGCCCGAGTCGGATCGGGTTACTCGTCAGTTGCGCGACGACATTCTCGATGGTGTGCGCAGGCCCGGCAGCAAGCTCGTCGAGCGTGAGCTGGCCGCCGAGCTCGGTGTGAGCCGGCTGCCCATCCGCGATGCCCTGAAGGCACTGGTGACGGAGGGCCTTGTGACGCCCCGCCCGCGGACCTGGGCGGTGGTGCGGGAGTTCAGCCCCACCGACGTCTCGGACCTGGGCGAGGTGCGTTCCGCGTTGGAAACGCTGACGTTCCGGCTGGCGGCTCAGCGGCGTACCCGCGCGGGACTGGAGAAGCTGCGCGCCGACCTCGATGCCGAACTGGAGGCGGCGCGGCGCGGAGACGCCGTACAGGCGAGGCGCGCCGCGGCTGACTTCCATCAGACAGTGACGTCACTGGCCGCGAACGAGCTGCTGAGCGAGCTGGAGCGCACCCTTCGCAGCCGCATGCGCTGGCTGCTCAGCCGGCACGACGACCTGCTGGGTATGGCGAGGGAGCACGAGAATCTCTACGACGCGATCGTGGCGCGGGACGTGCCGCGCGTCGAGGAGCTCGTGCTGAAGCACCTGGAGATGGGCCGCAGCGCGGCTGTGGCCCATCTGCGGTCCTCCAAGGAGTAGGCGGAGCCGGTCGGTTGAGCCAGACGCGGGCGCTCGTGCGGCGGCTCGTACGAAGGTGAACCCCTTCGCGTGCACCCAGGTGAATCCCTCGGCGCACGCGAAGGGGATCCCTCAGCCACGCCCCGAGGTGACCCTCTCGGGGCGTACGAAGGGGATCCCCCGGCCGCACGCCAAGGCGACCCCTCGGCTCAGACGAAGACGATCCCATCGGCGACATCGGAGCGGATCTCCGTGCCGACCCGTCGCGCCAGGAGGTCGTCCAGGCGGTCCAGCGGGCCGATGAGCGCGCGTCCGCCGGCCTTCGCGACCCGCACCGCGGCATCCACCTTCGGCTTCATCGACCCTTCGGCGAAGGCCAGCTCGGAGATGGCTTCCGGCGAGGCCGTGAGGATGTCCCGCTGCTCGGGCGTCCCCCAGTTCTCGCTGACGTAGTCGCCGTCCGTGAGCATGACCAGCATGTCCGCCTTGAGTTCGGCGGCGAGGGCGGCGCTGGCGAGGTCCTTGTCGACGACCGCCTGCAGACCGGTCTGGCGGCCCTTGCTGTCGGTCTTCACAGGCACACCGCCACCGCCGACGCACACGACGAGTCGGTCGTTCTCCAGGAGAGTGCGGACGAGGGGGGCCTGCACGATGCGCAACGGGTGGGGTGAGGGGACGACGCGGCGGAAGCCGACGCCGTCACGCGCGATGGTCCACCGGTACTCGGCCGCCGCGTCGGCGGCGTCGTGGGCGGAGTACATGGGGCCGATCAGCTTGGTGGGATGGCTGAACGCGGGGTCGGACTCGTCGACCTCGGTGGTCGTGAGGACCGCCGCGACCTCGCGCCGGCCACCCAGTGCGTTCGAGAGCTCCTGCTGGATGACGTACCCGATCATGCCCTGCGTCTCCGCGCCCAATATGTCGAGCGGGTACGCAGCGACGTCCTGGTAGGCCAGGTTCTGCAGGGCGAGCAGGCCCACCTGCGGGCCGTTGCCGTGGGTGATCACCACCTCGTGCTCGCCGGCGAGTCCGGCGAGTGCCTCACAGGATGTCCTGACGTTCGCACGCAGATGGTCCGCCGTCATCGGCTCGCCTCGCCGTGCCAACGCGTTGCCTCCGAGAGCCACGACGATGCGCATGGACTCCTCCTCCGACTAGTTCGCTTCCGGCTGCAAAATGGTATACCAGTCTCCAGCGGTTGAGGTTAGGCGCAGCGCGCCCTGGCGGTCCGGTCGGACAGGAGTGGCGGTGGTATCGGTGAGCGCGACTGCGGTTCTGCGCCCGTGTTCCGGTGATGCCGTGCTCCTGGCGCACCTGCGCACGCTCAGGGGGCGCGGGAGCGTGGAGAGCGTCTTTCGGGGCGTGACCAACCTGTTGTTGCCGGATGGCGGGCTGATGGCGCTGGCTGTGCGGGGGAGTGGGGACGCTCCCCGGACCCTTGTCGTGGACATCGCCCACTGGCTCGACCGTGGGGTGGAAGCGGGTCGGGTCGTCGAGTTCGGCCCGGAGGGTATCGCCCTGCAGGGTGCTTTCGGTGACCTTCGGGTCTCCGTGCGAGGGGCCACGGAATGGCATCCCATTTTGCCGCGCCTTGACTCCCTGACACCGTCAGACCTTGCAGTTGCGGCCCGGGCCCTGCACCACCTGGTGTCCGTCGACGGCGAGCTCGGTGGGATGCTCGGCGCATCGCCGGGTGCTGCGCCGATGGAGGTGGCTGTCTGCGCGGCGCTGAAGCACGGACGCGATGCGCTGGTGCGGGCCGTACGCTCCTCGGACACCGTCGGCATGCGCGACGCTGTCCTCGCCCTCCTGGGCCTCGGCCCCGGACTCACCCCGTCCGGCGACGACTTCCTCACCGCCATCGTCCTGCTGTCGTCGCTCGACGGCAGCAGACTCGGCCTGTTCGCCCGGGCACTCCACGACGTACTCGACGAGCAGCCCGGCCGTACGACTTTGTTGAGTACGACCACCCTGCGTGAGGCACTGTCAGGACGCGTCCGCGCAGAACTGGTCGACGTGCTGTGCTCCCTCGCCGCCACCCCCGGGCAGAGCGAAGTGCAGGCGATCGAAACCGTCCGAGCCCCGGTCCGCCGCGCGTTGGCCCACGGCCACACCTCCGGCACCGACACCTTGTCCGGTCTGGTGACCGGGCTTCACCTGGAGAGAGAACTGCGAGGTTCGCTGTGAGCATCACAGCAGTCGTCAAGAAGAACACCTACTTCGACTCCGTATCCCTGATGGCCATCTCGACGAAGGCGAACAGCCTCGACGAGGTGAAGCAGGCCTTCGTGGCCATGGGCACGGAGATGAACAAGGGGGTGCTGGGCAACCTCGGCCTGCTCACACCCGAACTCGAAGCCGCGGGCAACGGCGACCTCATGGTCGTGGTCGAAGCCCGCGAGGGAGCCGACGCCGACGAGGTCCTCGCGCGTGTCGAAGAGCTCCTCCAGCGCAAGGCGTCCGCCACGGGCGAGGCGACCATCACCCACCGGACCATCGCGGCCGCCGCGCAGGACAACCCGGCCGCCAACCTCGCCGTGATCGCGGTCAATGGCGCCTACGCCGGCCGTGAGGCCCGCAAGGCCCTTGAGAACGACCTGCACGTACTGCTCTTCAGCGACAACGTCCCGGTCGAGGAGGAGGTCGCCCTCAAGGAACTGGCCCACGAAAAGGGCCTGTTGATGATGGGCCCGGACTGCGGCACCGCGATCATCAACAATGTCGCCCTGTGCTTCGGCAACGCCGTCCGCCCCGGCTCGGTCGGCGTGGTCGCCGCATCGGGCACAGGCGCGCAGGAGGTCAGCGTCCGTATCCACGCCCTGGGCGCGGGTGTCTCGCAGCTCATCGGCACCGGCGGTCGCGACCTGAGCGAGCAGGTCGGCGGCATCATGATGATCGACGGCATCCGGGCACTCGCTGCCGACCCGGCCACCAGTGTGATCGTGCTCGTCTCCAAGCCGCCGGCCCCCTCGGTCGAGAAGAAGGTGCTTGCCGAGATCGCCACCGCGGGCAAGCCCGTCGTCGTCTACTTCGTCGGAGGCTCCGAGGAAGCGGTCGTCGCGGCCGGCGGACACTTCGCGTCCGGCAGCCAGGACGCCGCCCTGCAGGCGGTACGTCTCGGCGTGAACCCGGACGCGGCCGTCGAGCCGCTCGACACGCGCCGGGTCGACGAGGTCGCCGCCCTCCTCAAGCCGGAACAGCGGTTCGTACGCGGCCTGTTCTGCGGCGGCACCCTGTGCGACGAGTCGATGTACGCGATGCTCGAGAGCGGCGACGACGTATGGAGCAACATCCAGAAGGACCCCGAGCGCCGGCTGACCGCCGACAGCCCCAGCACGGGGCACACCTTCCTCGACTTCGGTGACGACGACTTCACCAACGGCCGCCCGCACCCCATGATCGACCCCTCCCTGCGGCTGGCCCGCCTGGTCGAGGAGGCCAAGGACCCGGAGGTCGCCGCCGTCGTCATGGACTTCATCCTCGGCTTCGGCGCCCACGAGGACCCGGTCGGCGTCACCCTGCCGGTCATCGAGCAGGCCAAGGCGATCGCCGCCGAAGCGGGCCGCCACCTGGAGATCGTCGGCTACGTCCTGGGCACGGACCTCGACACCCCGGTGCCGGCCGACCAGATCGCCGCCCTGCAGGCAGCCGGCGTCACCGTCACCCGCAGCAGCACCGAGACGGGCCAGTTCGCCCGTGCCATAGCCCGGAAGGTCAAGCACGCATGAGCAACCGCATCACCAGCCTCTTCGAGAGCGACCTCGACGTCGTCAACGTCGGCCTGGTCATGTTCGACGAGGACATCGCCGCCCAGGGCGCCAAGGTCACCACGCTCGACTGGACGCCGCCGGGTGGAGGCAAGCCCGAGATCCTCGCCGCCCTCGACGCCCTGGAGGTCCCGGAGGTTGCCGCGCGGATCGAGGAGGCCAACGCCCTCGCCGTCGAACGGATCGCCAACTCCCGGCCCATGCTGACCGGTTTCGGCCGCGCCATCGACGTCGTACCCGGTATGACCCCGACGACGATTCTGCACGCGGGACCGCCCATCACCTGGGACCGCATGGCCGGAGCGATGAAGGGCGCCGTCACCGGTGCGCTCGTCTTCGAGGGTCTCGCCGCCGACCTGGAAGAGGCCGCCGTACTCGCCGCCTCCGGTGAGATCACCTTCTCGCCGTGTCACGAGCACGACTGCGTCGGTTCGATGGCCGGAGTCACCTCCGCGTCGATGTACATGCACATCGTCCACAACGAGACATACGGCAACACGGCGTACACCAACCTGTCCGAGCAGATGGCGAAGATCCTCCGCATGGGGGCGAACGACGAGTCGGTGATCGAGCGGCTCGTCTGGATGCGCGACGTGCTCGGCCCCATGCTCAAGGAAGCCATGGAGATCGGCGGCCCCATCGATCTGCGGCTGCTGCTCTCGCAGGCGCTGCACATGGGCGACGAGTGCCACAACCGCAATATCGCGGGCACCCTGCTGCTCCTGCAGGCGCTCGCCCCGTCCCTGCTGCAGACCGGCTTCACCACCGAGCAGAAGAAGGAAGTCTTCGACTTCATCGCCAGCTCGGACTATTTCTCCGGCCCGACATGGCTGGCCATGGCGAAGGCCGCCATGGACGCGGCCCATGGCATCGAGGGCTCGACCATCGTCACCACGATGGCCCGCAACGGCGTCGAGTTCGGCGTACGGGTCAGTGGCCTGGGCGGAAACCAGTGGTTCACCGGGCCCGCCCAAAAGGTCGTCGGCCCGATGTTCGCCGGATACAAGCCGGAGGACTCCGGCCTCGACATCGGCGACAGCGCGATCAGCGAGACCTACGGCTTCGGCGGCTTCGCCATGGCCACCGCGCCCGCCATCGTCGCCCTCGTCGGCGGCACCGTGCAGGAGGCCATCGGCTTCACACGCCAGATGGGCGAGATCACCACGGCACAGAACCCCAACGTCACCATCCCCATGCTCGACTTCCAGGGCATCCCCACCGGGATCGACGTACGCAAGGTCCTGGCCACCGGGATCCTGCCGGTCATCAACACCGCGATCGCCCACAAGGAAGCGGGCATCGGCATGATCGGCGCCGGCATCACACACCCGCCCGTCGAGGTCTTCGAGAAGGCCGCCAAGGCCCTCGCCGACTCCCTCATCTGACCACGCGCCAGTTCCTGTCGTCCCACTCCCGTCCGCCCTCCCGGCGACCACGGGAGTGGGACGGCAGGACCTGCCCCACCTCGGAGACTCGCCCATGGACAGTCGTATACCCGTCGCGGCCGATGCCGCGCACCCGAGCACAGAGCTCGACTCGGAGTACGAGCACAGCCCCGTTCCCCAGGAACGGCGTAAGTCCCTCCTGACCGTGTCGGCCGTGTGGTTCGGATTCCCGATGATCCTCACCAACGCCGTACCCGGCGGGGTCGTCGTCGCAGTCCTGGGTTTCTGGCGCGGGCTGGCCGCCATCCTCGTCGCCAACCTCGTCATGTTCGTGTACGTCGGTCTGCTCAGCCATCGAGCGGGCAGCACCGGCGAGAACTTCGCCCTCCAGGCCACGAAGACCTTCGGCCGCATCGGTCACGTCGTCGCCTCCGGCTTCCTGGCCACGATCGTCGTGGGTTGGTTCGCCTTCAACACCGGTGCCACCGGAGCGACCCTCAACCAGGCCTTCGGCTGGCACGAACAACTCGTCGCCGTACTCGCGGGCGCGATTTTCGTCGCGATCACCTATCTCGGCATCCGTGCCCTGTCGTGGCTCGGTGCCATCGCCGCGCCGCTGTTCATCATCGTCGGTCTGATAGCCATCGTCATCGTGTCCCGGGACCACAGCCTGGGTGCGGTGCTCGACTACCAGGGCGTCGCACCTGACAACGCCATGACGTTCGGCGCGGCCGTGTCGCTCATCATGGCCACGTTCGCCGACTCGGGCACGATGACCGCGGACTTCACCCGATGGTCCAAGAACGGCAAGCAGGCCGTCCTCGCGACCGCGACCGCGTTCCCGCTGGCCAGCATGGTCGCCCAGATCACCGGCGGCATTGTCGTCGCGGCCGGTGCCATCGCCTCAGCAGCCACGGTCGGCGGCAACTTCCTGCCGATCCTCACCGGTGACCACGGCGTCCTCCTCGACGCCCTCGCGGCTGTGTTCGTCCTGGTCAACCTCGGCTCGGTGTGCAGCCACTGCCTCTACAACGGGGCGCTCAGCTGGTCGCATCTGACCCGTACCAAGATGAGGGTCACGACCCTCGTCCTGGGCATCATCGGCACTGCCGCCGCTCTCGCCGGCGTATGGGACCACTTCCTCGACTGGCTGGTCGTCCTCAGCGTCTTCGTCCCGCCCCTCGGCGGCGTGCTCATCGCCGACCAGGTGATCCTGCGCAGCCGCGTCGACCGGCGCCCCACCACTGCCGTACGGCCCACGGCCTTCGCCGCGTGGGCCGCCGGCGCCATGGTGGGCGGGCTCGTCCACTGGTATGCGCCGCAGTTCTCGGACGCCGTGAGCGGCCTCGTCGTGGCGGTGGTCGCGTACGTGGTTCTGGAGCGAGTCCTCACGAGGCCGGCGGCCGCGCGGTAGATGGCCTCCCCTCCCAGAAACCACACCGTTGCGACACCCACGGCCCCGAGAGCGACCAGGGCGCTGTCGTCCCTGCAGAGCAGCACCGGCTTCCGGTGGCTGTGGGTGTCCAACCTGTTCTTCTTCTGCGGGGCCTGGACGCAGACGCTGATCCTTGGCTGGCTCGTCTTCGAGACGACCCGCTCCGAGATGCTCCTCGCCGTGTTCACCGCGGTGCGCCTGGCCCCGATGCTGCTCGGCCCGTTCGCCGGTGTGCTGTCGGACCGGTACGACCGGGTGCGCCTCCTCGCCCTCGCCTGCTCCTGGGCGTTGGGCGCGGTGTCGGTGGTGGCGACGATGGAGTCGTTCTTCCGGGTTCCGTACTGGGCGCTGGTGCTCGGCGGGCTTGCCATCGGCCTGGCCCAGTCGCCGTCGCAGCCCGCCCGTTTCGCGTTGGTCCTCGATCTCGTGGGACGGGAGAACCTGAGCAACGCGAACGCCCTGAACGCCATGGCGATGAACATGACCCAGGTCGTCGGACCGGCCATCGGCGGCGCGATGATCAGCACCCTGGGTGCACCCGAGGCCCTCTGGATCTCAACTGCTTGGTACGGGGTGTCACTTGCCGCCCTGTGGCCGCTCCGCAGCAGTGGCGGACGCACGACCGGGGTCGCATCCGATTTCGGCCCCGGGTCCTTCGTCACGATGCTGCGCGCCGGCGTCCGTACCGTGCTCACCGACCGGCTCGCCGCGAGCGTCCTCGGTGTCACACTCGCCGCGAACGTCCTTCTGTGGCCCATCTACCAGGCGTTCATGCCCGTCTTCGCCCAAGAGGCATTGGGCCTCGACGCCGCGGGCCTGGGCTGGCTCCTGACCTGCAGCGGCGCGGGCGGACTCGTCGGCTCGCTGGTCATCGCCATGCTCGGCGACTTCAGGTTCAAGGGCGGCCTGTTCGTCTTCGGCACGGCGACGTGGGCGTCCCTGTGGTCACTCTTCGCGCTGTCCCACAGCGTGGCTCTCTCCTTCGTCCTGATGGCGTGCATCGGTGTGATGAGCGCGTCCTTCGGCGTACTGCAGACGACCCTGCTGCTCATGGTCACCAAACCGTCGGTCCAGGGGCGCGTCCTGGGAATCCAGGAACTGGCCATCGGTGTCATGCCGTTCGCGTCGCTGGGTCTCGGCGCGGCGGCGCAGTGGGCCGGAGTGGGGACGACCACGTTCCTGAGCGCACTGCTGTTGGTCGCGGTGCTTGCGGTGCTCGCGCTCTGTGTTCCTCAGCTCTTGAGGTACAGCGGAGACGAGGCCGCATAGTCGCGCGCTTCCCCAGTGCCGTGACCGGCAGAGCCTGCCGGTCACGGCACTGGTCCAGGAAGGTGTTGCGCGGCTTCCGCACCCGGTCGTAGAGCTCGCGGAGCCACGACTGCCGGACGGCCGACAGCCTCGCCGGCGTGTTCAGGAACACCTGCTTGTCCAGCCGGAATGTGTGCATCTGGTGAGGCGGCAGCGCACTCCGCGACGTCCGATCACCCTGCGCAGCGGGATTCGTGCGCCGGTGCAACCGCGACCTCGCGGCCGGGTGCACCGGCGGACACGTTCTGATCGACGCCGAGAGCGTGCCGGACGTTGTGGGCCGAGCCGCTCGGCGTGAACTCGTCATGCCCGGCGGGCGAGCGGTGGTCCGGGACGGCGAGCTGCAGTTCTCGGCGTCGGGACGGGCAAGGGCTGTTGCTCGCGGGCTCAGCGGCGTACCAGGGCCAGTTGGTCGGCGACGACGACGCCGTCGTGCAGGACGGTGCGGTCGCTGCCGCGGTCCATCACGGCACTGGTCGGCGTCTCGCCGTCGACCAGCAGCAGGTCGGCACGGTCGCCGACGGCCACGCCGGGCCGGTCGGTGACCCCGGCCGGCCGGGCAACGTCGTGGCTCATGATCGAGGCCCCGCCGACGGTCGCGACCGCCAGCGACATTTCGATCAGATCATCACGGCGGAAGTTGTTGGTGAAGGCCAGCTGCCAGGTGCGGTCGAGCATGTCGCAGTTGCCGTAGGGGCTCCAGTAGTCGCGCTGGCCGTCCTCGCCCAGGCCCACCCGGACACCGGCCTCCGTCAGCGCCACCAGAGACAGCTGTCCGCGGTCCGGTGGTGCCACGGTGGCCATCGCGATGTCCAGCTCGGCGAAGTCGTCGATGATGCGGCGGCTCACCGATTCGGAGATCGAGCCCAGCTCGTAGGCGTGGGACATCGTGACCTTGCCCTGCATGCCCAGTGCCCGGGTGCGCTCGAGCACCAGATCGGTGGAGAACACCCCGAGATGACCCGGCTCGTGCAGGTGGATGTCCACCTCGACCTGGTACTTCTCGGCCAGCCCGAACACGATGTCCAAGTGCCCCTTGGGATCCCGGTCGAGGCTACAGGGGTCGATGCCACCGATCACATCGGCGCCCGCCTTCAGCGAGGCCTCCAGGTAGTCGACGGTGCCCTTCTCACGGAGGATGCCGGCCTGCGGGAACGTCATGATCTGGACGTCGGCCTGACCGGCGAACTTCTCCTTCGCGGCCACCACGGCATCGAACTTCTCGAGCTTGCAGTCCACGTCCACCTGGGCGTACGACCGCACCCGGGTGGTGCCGCGGGCGATCATCCGCTCCAGGGTGCCGGCCACTCGCTCCATGAGCGAAACCTCTGCGGTGCGCCAGTTCTGCCGGTCGTTGAGCATCATCGTCCAGACTCCCGGGCCGCCGGTGTGCGGCCGGAACGGCAGGCCGATCCGGGTCGAGTCCAGGTGCACGTGCACATCGCTGAACGAGGGCAGCAACAGCCGGCCACGGCCTTCGACCACCTCGCCGGCCGGCTGCGCGGCCGGGTCGTGCGGTCGGATTGCCGCGATGCGATCGCCGGACAGGTCGACGTCGCTGCGCCGGCCACCCCAGGGACGGACGTCACGGATCAACACTGTTGTCACCTTTCTGTTGTGCGGTGGGACTGCTCACCCGGATGCGGAACGGGTTACCGGGTTGTCGTGGCCAGTGCCTCGGCTGCGACATCGGTGTGATGGCAGGCGATGTTGCCGCTCGGCACACTGTCTGTGCACAGCTGCCGGCGTTGTGGGTCCAGCCGCGGATGCACCGGACACCTGGACCGGAACACGCAGCCGCGCGGCGGGTCGGCCGGGCTGGGCAGATCTCCGGACAGCCGGATCCGCCCGCTCCGGTCTGCCGCCGGGTCCGGTTGTGGGACGGCGGACAGCAGCGCCCGGGTGTAGGGATGTTCCGGAGCGCCGAAAACCCTTTCGGTGTCTCCGTATTCCATGATCTTGCCCAGGTACATCACCGCGATGCGGTCGGCGAAGTGCTGGACCACGGACAGGTCGTGGGCGATGAAGAGGTACGCCACCCCGGTGTCCCGCTGGATGTCCTCGAGCAGATTGATCACCTGCGCCTGCACCGAGACGTCCAGCGCGGATACCGGTTCGTCGCAGATGATCAGCTGCGGGTCCAGGGCGAGCGCCCGGGCGATGCCTACGCGCTGCTTCTGGCCGCCGGAGAACTCGTGCGGGAAGCGGTTGTAGTGGTCGGGGCGCAACCCCACCCGGTCCATCAGATCCCGCACCTTGGCCTTGACGCCGCCGGCCGGCGTGACCCGTTGGGCCAGCAGCGGTGCGGCGATCGCGCTGCCCACGGACTGACGCGGGTTGAGGGAGGAGGAGGGGTTCTGGAACACCATCTGCACCCGGCGGCGGTACTCCTGCAGGTCCGACGTGCGCAGTTCGGCGATCTCCCGGCCGTCGAGCTGGATGCTCCCGGACGTGGGCGCCAGCAGCCGCATGAGCAGTCGGCCGGTGGTCGACTTGCCGCAACCTGACTCTCCCACCAGCCCGAGGGTCTGCCCGGCGTCGACCGAGAAGCTGACGCCGTCAACGGCCTTGATCACGCCGCCGGCGGACCGGAAGGCGCGGGAGCGGATCGGGAAGTGTTTGGTCAGGTCGGTGACCTGCAGCAGCGGCGTCATCGGACCACATCTCCGGTCGGTTGCAGGATCTCCAGGTGGCACCGAGATGGGTGCCCGTCGGGTCCGATCAGGGTCGGCCGGCGCGTACCACAGGCGTTGTCGGGCACCAGGTGTGTCTTCGGACAGCGGTCCGCGAACAGGCAGCCGTCGGGCAGCGCCAGCAGCGACGGCGGGAAACCCGGGATCGGGTTGAGCCGCTCGGACCGCCTTGCCAGTGACGGCATCGAAGCCAGCAGCCCCTGGGTGTAGGGGTGTCGCGGGTCGCTGAACAGGTCGGCGACGGTCGCCTGCTCCACGCACTCCCCGCCGTACATCACCACGACCTGGTGACAGACCTCGGCGACCACGCCGAGGTCGTGGGTCACCAGGATCACCGAGGTCCCGGTCTCCTCCTGCAGCTCGCCCAGCAGATCGAGGATCTGGGCCTGCACGGTGACGTCCAGCGCGGTGGTGGGTTCGTCGGCGATCAGCAGCTCGGGTTCGCAGACCAGCGCCATGGCGATCATCGCGCGCTGCCGCATGCCGCCGGAGAACTCGTGCGGGTACGCCGAGTAACGGCGGCTCGGGTCGGGAATCCCGACCCGGCCGAGCATATCGATGGCGACCTGCGCCGCGGCCTTCCTGGACACGTCGTTGTGCACCCGATAGGCCTCGGCGATCTGCACCCCGACCGGGTAGAACGGGTGCATCGCCGACAGCGGGTCTTGGAAGATCATCGCGATCTTCTTGCCCCGGTGGGCACGCATCTGCGCCTCGGTGAGCGCGTTGAGATCCTCTCCGTCCAGAAGGATCTGCCCGGTGACGGTGGCCGAGGTGCCCTTGAGCAGCCCCATCAGCGCCTGGCTCGTGACGGTCTTGCCGGAGCCGGATTCGCCGACGATTCCGACGGTTTCCCCGCGCGCCAGGGTCAGGCCCATGCCGTTGACCGCGTGCACCACGCCGTCATCGGTCGGGAAGTTCACCCGCAGGTCGCGGATGGCGAGCATGGGCGCGGCTTCGGGCGTGGTCATCAGGCGACCCTCACTCGCGGGTCGATCACCGCGTAGGCGATGTCGACCAGGACGTTGGCGACGATGATGAAGAACGCGGCCATCATGGTGATGGCCATGGTGACCGGCAGGTCGCCGGCCTGCGCGGCGTGCACCGCGGTGAATCCGACACCCGGCACCGAGAAGATCTGCTCGGTGAGCACAGCACCGCCCAACAGGCCGCCGATGTCCAGCCCGAGCATGGTGACCACCGGAGTGATGCCGGCCCGCGCACCGTGCTTGAACACGACGTGCCGCCGGGACAGGCCCTTCGAGCGCGCGGTGCGCATGAAGTCCTCGCCGAAGGTCTCCAGCATGTTGCTGCGGGTGACCCGGATGTACTGCGCGCTGAACAGCACCGCCAGTGCCACCCAGGGCAGCAGGTAGTTCAAGAACCAGCCGCCCGGACCCGCGGCGCCGAACGGTGAGGCGATCTCATTGGTGGTGAACGGCAGAAGGTTCAGCGTGCTGACGAAGAACAGCAGCAGCAACAGGCCGGTCACCGGAATGGGGAGGGACACCCCGACCGAGGCGGCGCCGACGATCAGCTTGTCGGTGAACCGGCCCTTGCGCAGCGCCGCGAGCAGGCCCAGCCCGACGCCGGCGATGGTCCACAGCACGATCGCACCGCTGGCCATCGACAGCGTGTACGGCAGGGCCCGCTCGATGATCGTGGTGACATCCTCGTTGGTCTGGAAGGACTTGCCCAGACACGGCCAGGAGCACAGGGTTTCCGCGCCCGGCGCGCCGACCATATGGCTGCCCAGCAGCCCCGACATGTAGGTGAGGTACTGGGTGAGGAACGGTTTGTCCATCCCGAGCGCGACCCGGGCCTCCGCGATGCGTTGCGGAGTGCACTCCTGGCCGCAGGCCGCGGCGGCAGGGTCCGCCGGACCGAGCTGGAACAGGCTGAACGTCACGAAGCTGATGACAAACAAAAGCACGATCATCGCGACGAACCGCCGCATCAGGAATCCGGTCATGGGCGTGACCTGCCGGCTCGGGATGAACTCACCGTTCCACCTCTCTTGTGCCGCGAGCGTCAGCGCTCGGCGCCGACGATCGACAGGTCTATGGCGCCGAAGAAGTAACCCATCTGCGCGTTGCGGACCTTGGAGCCGACCACGCTGCTGGTGTAGCTGCGCACCAACGGAACCAGCGGGTAGTCCTGCATGGCCCGGTCGAACAGGGTGGCCCACTTCTTGCCGAGTTCCTCGCTGGGCCCGTTGGTGCCACGCAGCTTGTACATGTCACTGGAGATCTTCGGGTCGTGGTACCGCGGGATGTTGGAGAAGCCGTAGGTCTTCCCGTCCAGGCTCGGCCCCACGTTCGGGTCGATGGTGGTGCGCACCGAACCGCTGTCCGCGCCGCCGCACCAGCCGCTGCGGGCGATGTCCGGCATCTGGTCACCGGCCAGCACGGTGTAGTAGTTGGCGGCCGGGATCGGGCGCAGCTGCAGGTCGATACCGAGCTTCTTGAAGTTCTGCTGCAGCACGGTGCCGACGTTCTTGTACCGGGCGTTGGTGTCGGCGTAGCCGTACACCAGCTTCTTGGGAACCTTCTTGCCTTCCAGCAGCTTCTTGGCCTCGTCCAGCTTCGGCTTGCCGGTCGGGTCCAGGTCGGTGTGCTGCTCGACGTATCCACGCTGAGCCGGGTTGATGTACGACTGGGCCAGCTTGCCGAACCGTCCGCCGCCGTACTGCACCTGGACGGCGCTCCGGTCGATGGAGAGCGCCATCGCCTTGCGCACCTGAGGATCCTTGATCGTCTCGGTGTTGAAGTTCAGCACGTCCGTGCAGCCCAGCAGGCCCGCCGCGGTGCGCGTCTTGACCTTGGGATCGTTGAGCTTGGCCGCGTCGGACGCCTGCAGGCCACCGTTGCTGTCCAAGGTGATCGCCGTCGGATCCGAGTCGGCGAGCAGTTGCTGGCTGATGGTGGCCTGGGCGGTGGACAGGGTGAAGGTGAACGTGTCCGGCAGGGCGGGCCGGTTCGGATCAGTGGCCGGGTCCCACTGGTCGTTGCGGACCAGCTTCATCGACCGGCCGCGGTCGTACGACTTGATCTTGTACGGGCCCGACGAGACCGGGTGGTTGGTGTAGTCGAGCTTGGTGTCCTTGGCCCGTGGCACCGGCGCCGTGTTCGACCGCGAAACCAGGGCGGGGAACTCGGCGAACGGCTGCTTGAGGTGAAAGACGACGGTGTGGTCGTCCGGGGTGTCGATCGCCTTGAAGTCACCGCCGGAGTACGGGCCCTTGTACCCGTCGTCGGCCAGGGCGGAGTTCAGTTCCTGCGGTGCCTGGGTGAAGACATCGCGGGCGTAGGTGCGCTCGACCCCGTACTTGATGGCCTGGCTGGTGATCGGTGTGCCGTCCTCGAACTTCACCCCCTTCTTGAGGGTGTAGGTCCAGGTGAGGCCGTCGGCGGAGGGCTTGCCCAGGTCGGTGGCCAGATCCGGCACGATGGTCGGCGGCCGGCCGGCGGTCTCCTTGGCCATGGTCAGTGTGCGGTAGTACAGCTGCCCGACGTTGGCGGTCTGCACGTAGTTGCTGTTGCCGGGGTCCAGCGTCTGGAAGTCCGAGGACATCAGGACGTTGATGTTCCCCCCCTTGGTGGTGTAGCCCTTCCCGATCGTCACCGGCGCGTAGGCGTCGGCCTTGGAGTCGGAGCCGGAACCAGGGGCCGGCTTGGCGCCGCCACAGGCGGTCAGAGCCAGCCCGGCACTGACCGTCAGGGCGAGCGCCGTCATGGTGCTTCGTTTCACTGCGTCTCCTTGCGGACGAGGAAGGGACGTGGAGGGTGGATCACGGGTGCATCAGCTTCGAGAGGACTTGGGGTCCAGCGCGTCCCGGACCGCGTCGCCGAGCAGATTGAAGGCGAGCACGGTGATCACCAGTGCGCCGGCCGGGACGGCCAGGAACCACGGGTCGGAGAGGTACCAGTTCCCCGACTGGGCCGCGTTGAGCATCTGGCCCCAGGAGGGCGTGGGGTCCTTGACCCCGACGCCGAGGAACGACAGCGCCGCCTCTGCGGTGATGTTGGTAGGGATCATCATGGTCGCGTAGACCAGCACGACCCCCATGACGTTCGGGATGATCTGCCTGAAGATGATGCTTCGATGCGAAGCTCCGTAGGCCTGGGCGGCCTCGACGAATTCCTGCTGCCGGATCGAGAGCACCTGGCCGCGCACGACTCTGGCCAGGTAAGCCCAGCCGAAGAATCCGAGAATGATCACCAGTGAGGCGATCGGCACCAGGCTGCCCGAGTCGAGCGCGGTGTCACGCAGCCGGGACTGCATGATCGGAGTCAGCGACAGTACCAACAGCAGGTGAGGGAAGGCCAGGAACAGATCCATCACTCGGCTGATCACCATGTCGACCTTGCCGCCGAAGTATCCGGCGGCGGCGCCGAGCACGGTACCCAGTACCACCGACACCGCCGTGGACAGCAGCGCGATGGTCAGAGAGATCCTTGCGCCGTAGGCCATGCGGGCGAAGATGTCGCGACCGAGCCCTGGTTCGAGGCCGAGCCAGTGCTCGCCCGACGGGAAACGGTAGTACGACAGCGGCAGGCCCGGCGTGTAGAAGTCGTCCAGAAAGTCCGGCCCGGTCCGGGCGGTGAACGGATCCGATCCCTCGATGGCCGTCAACACCGGGGCCAGGATCGCGAACAGCACCATCAGGGCCACCACGATCAGCGCGGCGACGGCGATCCGGCTGCGCCGAATCCGGAGCCACGCCGTGCCCAGCAGCGACCGCGCGGTGGCGATCTCCGCAGTGGGCCTGCGCTCGGCTGTCGCGGCCGCGGATTCCGGTGAAGACAGGGTGGCCACCTGCCCGTCGGAGGGCTCCGGCGTGCTGGAGCGGCGCGTCCGACTCGGCGACTCATACGGATCCGGCACGTCGATCCTTCGGTGCTCGGGGGTGTGGGTGGCCGGAACGGTATACCAATAATCGCGGTTTCCACTAGGGTGCTGTGACATCGGGTGTATCCCCGCCGTGCGGACCGTCAGCCACAACACTTCCCTTGTGGTGAATGAATTGCGGTCATGCAAAGGATTGCGGGCCGCAGCCGGTGAGTCCTTCGGTGGAGGGTTGTGGCGACTCGCGCTTGGGTCAGCGGTGGTCAACTCGATTATTTGGTGGACCAAATCTGAAAGGATGTCGATGAAGACCTTGGTGACCGCTTCCTGGGTGATCGCCCACGACGGACGCTCGCACGTGGAGATACCGGACGGGGCCGTGTTGATCGACGGCGACACCATCGTCGATGTGGGCGAGCGCGCCGAACTCGACCGGCACCAGGCCGACGAACGCATCGACCTCGGTGACGCGGTGGTCACCCCCGGCCTCATCGACCTGGACGCCCTGACCGACATCGACCATCTGATCCTGGACTCCTGGGCGTCCCCGGAGTTGGCCGCCGGCTTCACGTGGTCGACCGAGTACTTCGCCGCGCCCCGGGCGGTGTTCGACGCCGCGCAACGGCGCACGGTGCGCGAGTACGCGCTGGCCCAGCTCGCCCTGCACGGCATCACCAGTTACATGCCGATCGCCTCCGAGGTGCACAGCGATTGGGCGGAGACCTACAAGGACTTCGTGGCGATGGCCGAGGTGTCCACGCGACTGGGTCTGCGCGCCTTCCTCGGGCCGTCGTTCCGGTCCGGGGTCAACGTGATCGGCGCCGACGGCAAGCGCACCGTGAGGTTCGACGAGGAGGCAGGCCGACGGGGTCTGGCCGATGCGCTGCGGTTCCTGGACCACACCGCACAGCTCGCCGACCCTCTGGTGACCGGGGTGCTGCTCCCGTGCCGGATCGAGACCCTGACTCCCGACCTGCTCCGCGACGTCGCCCGAGCCGCGGACCAACGCGGCGCGCTGGTGCGCCTGCACGCCCTGCAAGGCATGTCGGAGCGCGAATACATCCACCACACCTACGGGCGTACCCCGCTGCAGCTGATCGCCGACTCCGGGTTGCTGTCCGACCGGCTGATCGTTCCGCACGGGGTGGTGCTGGATGTGCATCCCGACGTACTCGGCAGCGACACCGGAGATGTTGCGGTGCTGGCCGACGCCGGCGTCTCGATCGTGCATTGCCCGCTGACCAACGCCCGGTATGCCCACAACCTGCACACGTTCGCCGGCTACCGGGCACAGGGGGTGAACCTGTGTCTGGGCACGGACTCCTTCCCGCCCGACCTGATCCGGGGAATCGACGTGGGCACCCAGGTCGCCAAGCTCCAGGCCGGCGACCTGGGCCAGGGCCATCTCACCGGCTACTTCGATGCGCTCTGGACCGGTGGGGCGACCGCGCTGCACCGCGGGGACCTCGGGCGTCTGGCCGCGGGGGCCACCGCCGACCTGGCGGCGTTCGCCCTGGACGACTTCCGCATGGGTGTCACGGAGGATCCGCTGCGCACCCTGGTGCTCAACGGCACTGCCCGCGACGCAGTCCTGACGATGGTCGCGGGCAAGGTGGTCATGCGCAACGGCTCGATCCCGGGTGTCGATCTCACCGCACTGAGGCGAGCCGGTCAGCAGCTGTTCGATGTGATGCGCGCGGCTTATCCGGAGCGCGACTGTCGTCGGCGCCCGGTGGACGAACTCTTTCCGCCGGTATTTCCGGTGTCGTCCCAGGGGTGGTAGGTGGTGCGTCGGGTGCTCTGTGAGCCGGGGCGTTGATGGTTCGTCGAGAGGGATCGACGGCGGTTCCGAGCGAGGGATCGCGAGACAGTCCTTGCAGGGGGCCGGCCTGGGGTTGTCCGGGTTGTGTCGAGAAGCGTTGCGTTGGTTGAAGGTGGCGTCCCGGTCCAAGGGCCGGGGCGCCACTCTCCTGGGCAGCGGTGCTTTGTTGCCGGGGGCGAGTGGCCCCCGTGCAGGCGCTGTGCCACCAGCCCGGAGCAGCTGTTCTGCCCCGGGCCGTCCGAGCTCCTTCGTCGCGGCCCTGGAGCCGGGGGCGCACGTCCCGGACTGCGCTCGACGCGGTCCGCCTGTCCTGCGCAAGGACGAGACCGACGCCACCGCAGACCGCGTCCGTGCGGTGAACGGACACCGCCCAGTGCGTCGAAGCGAAACAGACGGCTCGGACCGACCGGCAATTGCCGGTCGGTCCGATGAACGCCGAACCTGGATGGTTACGGGGTTCCGGCCGGGGAACCGCTGGGCGACGGGGTGCGGCGGCGGGGTTTCCAGCCGGGGCGGGGGACGGCGGCCAGGAGCGCCTTGGTGTAGTCCTCCTGGGGGGCGCGCAGGAGCTCGGCGGTGGGTCCGCGTTCGACCACCCGGCCGGCGGCCATCACGATGGCGGTGTCGCTGATCTGGTTGACGACGGCCAGGTCGTGGGAGATGAACACGTAGCTGATGCCGGTCCGTTCCCGAATGTCGGCGAGCAGGTTGAGGATTTGGGCCTGGATGGACACGTCCAGCGCAGCGACCGCCTCGTCCAGGACGAGCACCTTCGGTTCGACGGCGATGGCCCGGGCGATGGCGACGCGCTGCCGCTGCCCGCCGGACAGCTGGCGGGGCAACATCACGGCATGCCGTTCGGTCAGCCCCACCGCCTCCAGCAGCTCCAGGGCGCGGGTGCGCCGCTCCGTCGCTGTCAGCGGGAAGTGCAGGGCGAGGCCGGTCTCGATGACATCGCCGACGTGCTGCAACGGGTCCAGGGAGGAGTACGGGTCCTGGAACACGATCTGGATCTCCCGGGCCCGGCGACGGCGCTCGGCCGAACCCGCCCGGCCCTGCCGGACGCGCCCGCAGACACTGATCGTCCCGCCGGTGGGGGTCTCCAGCCCGAGCAGCATGCGGGCGACCGTGGTCTTGCCCGAGCCCGACTCCCCCACGACCGCCAGCGATTGACCGCGGGCGACCGTGAAGGACACGTCGTCGACGGCGACCATGTCCTTCCCGAAGACCTTCTGCAGCCCCTCGGCCCTGACCAGGATCTCGGTCACGATTCCTCCGCTCGTACGCAGGCGACTTGGGCGCCGGCCAGCTCCCGCAGCGGGGGCCGGTCGGTCAGGCACTCCGGTCCTGCCTGGGTGCAGCGCGGCTGGAACGCGCAGCCCGCCCCTGCCTCGAAGGCGGCGACCGGCCGTCCGGCGATGACCGGCAATCGATGCGCGACCCGGTCGATGCTGGGCCGGGAGACCATGAGCCCCGTGGTGTACGGGTGTCGGGGCGCCTGGACAAGTGCCTCCGCGGACTGCACCTCCAGGATCCGCCCGGCGTACATGACGGCGATGCGGTCACAGGTGGCGGCCGCCAGCTCGAGATCGTGGGTGATCAGCAGCATGGCCATGCCGCGTTCTCTGCGGAGGTCGTCCAGGATGGCCATGACCTCCGACTGGGTGGTCACGTCCAGTGCGGTGGTGGGCTCGTCGGCGAGCACCAGGTCGGGTTCGACGGCCAGCACCGACGCGATCATGACGCGCTGCAGCAGCCCGCCGGACAGCTCGTGCGGATGCTGCCGCATACGGCGCTCACCGTCGGCGATACCGACATCGGCGAGCAGCCGTACGGCTCTGGCGTGCGCTTCCCGCGCCGGTACCGACAGATGGGTGACCATGGCCTCGGTGAGGAAGTCGCCGACACTGCGGACCGGGTTGATGTGCGCACGTGGATCCTGGAAGATCATCGCGATCCGGCGGGTCCGCAGAGCACGTAGGTCGCGCGGGCCCAGGTCCAGGACCGGAATGCCGTCGAACTCGATCCGGCCGCTGAGCCGGGCACCGGGCGGGGCCAGCCGGAGTACGGAGCGGGCCGTCATCGACTTGCCCGATCCGGACTCGCCGACCAGCCCGACGGCCTCGCCCGGGGCGATGGTGAGGCTGACGTTCTCGACCAGTGTCCGCCAGTCGCGGCCGGCCGGGACGTCGAGCCTCACCTGGTCCAGGACCAGAAGATCCCTGCTCACCTCAGATCACCTTCCTGCCTGCCGAGCCGGTCGCCGAGCAGATTCACCGCCACCACGACGAGCGCGATCAGCACACCCGCGCTGACCGCCTCCATCGGCTGGCCACGTACCGCGCTGTCCAGCCCGTTCTTGACCATCAGTCCCCAGTCCGCGGTCGGCGGCTGTACGCCCAGGCCGAGGAACGAGATCGCGGCCACGTCGATGATCGCGAAGCCGAGCGCGGACACCGACTGGGCCACGATGATCGGCCGCAGGTTGGGCAGCAGATGGCGGCTGCAGATGGCGACGGCTGATCTGCCCTGGACCCAGGCGGCCGCGATGTAGGGGAGATTGCGCTCCCGGAGGGCCGCGCTGCGCACGACCCGGGCCACGTAGGGGGTGTAGGCGACGGCCAGACCGGCGACCACACCGGTCATGCCGGGTCCGAGGACCGCCACGGTCACCAGGGCGAACACGATGCCCGGTATCGCGAACAGCACGTCGAGCAGCCGGGAGATGACCGCGTCCACCCGGCCGCCGGCCCAGGCGGCGGTGACCGCCAGCACCGTGCCCGCCACCGTGGAGAGCACGATGGTGAACAGCGGGCCCAGCAGCGTCGTACGGGCACCGAACATCAGTCGGGACAGCACGTCCCGACCGAGTGCGTCGCCGCCGAGCGGATGGGCTCCGGAACTGCCGGCCAGCGCGTTGAAGAGGTCGGGCTGATTCGGATCTTGAGGGGCCAGCAGCGGTGCGCAGGCGGTCACCACGGCAAGGAGGCCGAGCAGCAGTACGGTGGCCAGCCCCAGAGGGCCCAGGCGTGCCTTCATGTCGCCTCCCCGGGAGACAGGCGTGGGTCGATGAGGGAGTAACAGACGTCGACCGCCAGGTTGATGAGGACGAACGCGGTGACGAGGACCAGCACGACGCCTTGGACCACCGCGAAGTCCCGCTGGAGGATCGCCCGGACGAGCAGGGAACCGAGTCCGTCCAGAGCGAAGATGTTCTCCACGACGACCGAGCCGGCGATCAGGCCGGCCACGGTGAGGCCGGTGACGGTGACGACCGGGATGGAGGCGTTGCGCAGGACGTGCCTGCGGACGATGTGGCTCTGGGAGAAGCCGCGGCTGCGCGCGGTCTCCACGTGTTCCCGGCGGAGTTCCTCCCCCACCGAGGCCCGGGTGATCCGGGCGAGGAAGGCGGCGCTGCCCAGGCTGAGAGCGATTGCCGGGAGCGTCAGGTGGTAGAGGCGGTCCGGCAGTCCTGTCCCCGGGCCGAAGACCGGGAACCAGCCGAGTCCGAGGGCGAAGACGATGACCAGCAGGACTCCGACGACGAACGTGGGGGTGGCCAGGAAGATGCTGTTCACCAGGGAGATGACCGCGTCGACCGTGCCGCGCCGCAGCGCTCCCAGGACGCCGAGTCCGACGCCGGCCACCACGATGATCACGGTGGCGTAGAGGACGAGCAGCCCGGTGGTCGCCAGCCGTGTGGACATCAGGTCGGAGACGCCCTGCCGGTAGACCAGGGACTGGCCGAAGTCGCCGCGCAGTGCGTCGCCCAGCCAGCCGAAGTAGCGGATCAGGAACGGATCGTCCAACCGGTACTCATGACGGATGGCGGCGATCTGTTCGGGGCTGCCGCTCCGATTGCCCAGCAGGAAGGCCATCGGCCCGCCGGGGACCAGATAGAGCAGCCCGTAGACCAGGAACGAGGCGACGAGGAGGACCGCCACGAGCGCGGCCAGCCGCCGCGCCAGGAAGAGGGGCCAGCTCATCGCGCACCGAGCCCGGCGGCCCAGGGGTAGTAGAGGTAGGGGAAGGAGGCGACCGCGCCGGTGACCCGCTTGTTCATGTAGAGGATGACGGGCAGGTTGTTGAGCGGCGTCCAGGGGACGTCGCGGGTGACCTTGGCCTGGATGCCGGTGACGAGCGCCGCGCGCTCGGCCGGGTCGTACGCGGCCTGGGCCTTCAAGATGTCGGCGTCGACGGCCGGGTAGTCGTTGAAGTTGGACCGGCCGCCCTTGGTGAAGACACGGTAGACATCCAGCGGGTCGGGCACGTTGCCGTACCACGTGCTCAGGAAGGCGTCGATGCCGACGCGGGCCTTGGGGTCGCTGTACAGGTTGCCGTACTGCTCGACCGGGATCACCTTGATGTTGATCTTGAGGCCGAGCGCTTCGCCGGTGGCCTTGAGGAGGTTGGCGGTCTGCTCGTGCACCGCCGAGCTGCCCTGGATGCCGATGGTGATGGGCTGGGAGGGCTTGCCGGCCTTCTGGAGCAGCTTGTTGGCCCTGGCCAGGTCGACGCCACCGTCCGGCAGGGTGTCGTAGGCCTTCCGGAAGCTGTCGGTGGAGTAGCCCCAGTAGTCGGGGTTGGCCAGGGCGCGGTCCGGGGAGGCTGCGCCCTGGAAGATCACCTTGGCGATGGCGGCGCGGTCGAGGGCTGCCGACAGCGCCCCGCGGACCCGCGGGTCCGCGTAGGGGCCGGTCTTGGCGGCGCCGAGCAGGGTCCAGAAGGTGAGCGAGCGGCCGAGCGTGACCGAGCCGGTGGGTGATTTCTGGAGCTGGCCGAGCCCGGCGGGCGGCAGGTAGAAGTACTGTCCGTCGATCTCGCCGGAGCGCAGCGCGTTGACCGCGGTCGTCTCGTCGGCGATGAAGCGGAACACCAGCGACTTCGACTTGGCCTTGAGCGGGGCGTCCCAGTAGGTGTCGTTGCGGGTCAGCGTCATGGAGTTGCCCGACGTCCAGCCGGTGAACTTGAAGGGCCCGGTGCACATGACCCCGCTTTTGGGCGAGCCGAGGTCCTTGCCGGCCTTGCTGAGGAAGGACTTCTCCACCACCGCCCCGGCTGCGGTGGCCATGGCCTGGTTGAACAGCACGTCGGGCTGTTTGAGGACGACCGTGACCTGGTGCGGCCCGGTTGCCTTGATCGAGTCGACTGTGCGGAAGTAGTCGCTCCACCACGTGCCCAGCGCGGGATCGAGGTGGCGGTTCAGGCTGGCCGCCACATCGTCGGCGGTCAGCGGGGTGCCGTCCCAGAACGTCACGTCCTTGCGGAGCGTGTAGACCCAGGTGGTCGGGTTCGGGTTCGCCGCCTTCTCGGCCAGCCCCGGCTCGATCTTCAGGTCGGGTGTGAGCCGCATCAGGCTCTCGCACATGTTGGCGAGGGCGGTGTTCTCGGCGTAGTTGAAGGAACGGATCGGGTCCAGAGTCTGCGGCTCGTACGGCAGATTCCAGGTGATCTTGTCCAGGCCGGTGCCGGCCGGCGCGGTCGTGGTCTTCAGGTCGAGCTTCTCGACAGCGCGCGGTGTGGTCCCGGCCGATCCGCCGCAGGCGGTCAGGACGAGCGCGAGGCCGCCCGCGGCCAGGGGGAAAGTACGACGTTTCATCGGGGATTCCTCTCGAGGTGACCGGCACGAGCAATGACGTGCCCGGCGCGTACGACCATGCCGGGCAGGGGATGGTCCACGACGGCCTGCGCGACCGTCTCCCCGGTCAGCAGGACGAAGTCGGCCGGATCGCCGACCCGCAGGTCGGCCCGGTCCAGGCCGAGGAGGTCGGCGCCCCCGTGCGCCACGACGGCGTAGCAGGCCGTCAGTTCCTCGTCGGTCCTGGCGTCGGTGCGGTAGGCGAGCAGGTGCGCCCGCGTGATCATGTCTCCGTCGCCGAACGGCGTCCACGGGTCCCGTACGCCGTCGGAACCCGCGGCGACCAGCACGCCACGGGCGCGCAGCGGCGGGAACGGGACGACCGGTTCGTCTCCCAGCGCGCAGGTGGTCAGCGCCACTCCCGCGTCGGCGAGCAACTCACCTGTTCGCTCCAGCTCGGCCGGGTCGCATTCGGCCAGGCAGAAGGCGTGGCTGATGGTGACCTTTCCCTGCATGCCGGCCGTCCGGGCGCGGCGCGCGATCTCGGTGACCTGGGCCAGGCCAGGGCGACCGCGGTCGTGCAGATGGATGTCGATCGGCGCGCCGGTCCGCTCCGCCATGCCGAACAGGACGTCCAGGTGGCCGTCGAGGTCGCCGTCGACGCCGATCGGGTCCAGGCCGCCGATGATGTCGGCCCCTTCCTTCAGCGACTGTTCCAGCAGGTCGGCGGTGCCGGGCTCGGTGAGCAGGCCGAGCTGGGGGAAGGCCACCACCTGAAGGTCCATGGCTTCGGCGAAGGGCGTGGCGGCGGCGCGGACCCCGTGCACGTTGGACATTCCGTAGACCGGTGCGACATCGGCGTGCGCACGCATCGCCCGGGTCCCCCGGCCGACGGCGTGGGCGAGGAGAGCGCCGGCGCGCTCCTCGACCGAGGCGGCCATCCGCATCCGCGTGGCGCCGTCGCCGTCGATCAGCTCGCGCAGGGTTTCGGCGGGTTCCCGGCTCAGCCAGCGCTGGCCCCAGGTCGACTTGTCGGGGTGGATGTGTGCGTCGACCGGTGAGGGCAGCGCGAGTGCGCCGCCACCTTCGATGACTTGAACATGTTCCGGCCGGTTCGTGGGATCAATGGCGGCGATGCGGCCATCGGTCACGAGGAGGTCGCGAAGGGCGCCGCCGTGCGGGCGGACCCGGGTGAACAGCACATGACCCATGGGTCGTTACCCCCTTGAATCTGTTGGAAGGACTGGACCCTGGCCCAGGGGATTCATATAGTTATCAGGTCATCAGATGACTGAGAAGAGGTTTGGGTGAAGCCAGTTGGACGAGTGACGATCGTCGACACCTTGATCATCGAACTGCGAAGGGAAATCTCCCGGGGCGCCTGGCAGGTCGGTGACCGGATCCCCCCGGAGAGCCAACTCGCCGAGACTCTGGGCGTGAGCCGGCTCTCGATCCGCGAGGCTGTCCGCGTGCTCATTCACGCCGGGCTGCTGACCGCCCGTCAGGGCGACGGTACTTACGTGACCGCCACGGACGAGGGCCAGGTCGCGCTCCGTCGCCACCTCGGCCGGGCCGAGACCGCCGATATTCTCGACGTCAGGCGGGGCCTGGACATCGTCGCGGCCCGACTGGCCGCGACCATGCGCACCGAGGAGGATCTGGACAAGCTGCGGGAGGCCATGGAACGTCGCGCTGCCGCAGGCCGGGCGGCCGACCTGGACGCCTTCACCGACGCCGACGTCGACTTCCACCTGTACATCGCCGAGGCTTCCCACAACTGGCTACTCGGTGACCTCTACCGGAACATGAGCGACGCCCTGTGGGAGACCGTCAAGGCCAATCAGTGCATGGACGACGCGGGCGACGACCCGTTCCACACCGCACTGTTCGAGGCCGTACTCGCCGGCGATCCGATCGCCGCGACCGCCGCGGCGTTGTCCATCCTGGACGACTACACCGACGGGGAAGCGTGACCACCGCCGATCTGCTGATCCACAACACCGACCTGGTCGTCACCATGGACGAGGCACTGGGCGACCTGTCCGGCGGCCGGGGTGTCCGCGATGTGCTCGGGCCGGTCGGCAGTGGCAGCAGATCGTGCGGCGGGGCAGCGCCGTGTGCCGTCGGCCCCCCTCGCGCGTGCGCGACGATCGGACGCCACAGGCGCTGTTGACGTACTGACTCAGCGCCATCGCCGCGCGTGCGAGGCGATGGCTCCCAGGACCTCGGGCATGTCCTGCACCGGCGCCCCTATCAGCACCCGCGAGCCACGCCCCGGCCCGTCCAGTACCTCGCAGACGGCGACCAGTGGATGGGTCGCCTCTGCTCCCATCTTCTGGTACCGGCCCTTCGGTCTTCTCGCGCGCGCTTCCTCGTCCATGTAGGGGGTGATCGAGTACCGCCGCACCGCCCGCGGATCACTGCGGAACGGCGGCCGTACGGCGAGCACCCGCAGCGGGCCCGGCAGCGGCTTCAACGCCACCTTCGCGCAGGGGTCGGGAGTCGTGCCCAGCACCCCGGGCCCCACGTACAGAGGGCCCTTGATGTCCAGCTTCCACGGGCCCGTTCCCGCGACGGCGCCGTCCACCGCGTGCACCTCGACCGGTTCCACCGGCTCCACCTCGCACTTGCGCGGCAGCCGTGTCCGCGTCCACCACCGCAGCCACAGCAGGGTCGGTACCAGCAGTGCCACCGCCGCCACCGCGAAGCCCCGCCCCACCGCTTCGGGCCGCGGCGCGATCAGCGCCACCAGCGCGCCGACGCCGCCCGCGACCCCCAGCGCGAGTGTCGGCGCCAGCCACTGCCAGGCCATCGTCAGCGGATTGCGCCGCCCGCGCAGCAGGAGCCACAGCGCCGCCCACAGCGGCCCGAGACCGATCCCGCACAGCACGGAGGTCAGGGCGGCGGGCCCGCTGAAGAGCCGTCCCGGGTAGTGGCCGGTGCGCACGGTGGCGGTGTCGACGCCCTCACCGGCCTGGATCATCCGTACCGATCCGCGCCACCACAACAGAGTCACCGGCTCCCCGGCCCGTGCCCGTCCGTACACCGAGTCCCGCTCCTCGTGCGAGCGGTGGTCGCGGTAGCGCAGCTCCATCGCGCGCTTGTCCGCCCGGGTCAGCTCCAGCGTGTACACCGTGGACGCGCGCTTGAGCTCGTAGTCGGTGTCCCGCACGGTGACGCGTTCCCGCTGCATGCAGTACGGCTTGCGGTAGCGGTCCCCGCACACCTTCAGCTGGTCGGTGGGGCGCCCGTCCTCGACCACCGCCACCTTCGCGAAGTCCACGTCGTCGGCGCGCAGCCGTTGGGCCTGCTGCCAGAGCGGCCAGGCCGCCCCCAGCAGGACGGCGGCCAGCAGCAGGCACACGCCCCCGCGGACGACGTCCCCGATCCCGCCCCTCATAGGCTCCCTCATCACTGTCTCGCGAATACATACGTGACAGCCGGCACCCCGTAAAGGATGTGCGCGTCGTCGACACGCGCCACGTACCGGCCGCCGGTGGCCGCGGAGACGCACTGGTGGTCCGCGACCGATGGGGCGACCGGCTCCTGAGCGTCGAGGAAGAGACGCGTTGCGGTGGTGCCGGTGACCGTGGGCACATTACGGCACCAGTTGTCCTCGCCGTAGGGCGTCACCGTGACCGTCCTGCCCGATTCCGGGTCCGGCGAACGCCGGAGGACGCTGCGCTCCTCGCGCTGTCGACGAGGAGACCGCCGGGATCAGGGGCGACGTTCGGGAGGTCATCGTGACGGCGGACAAGTTGCTTGAAGTTTCACGCAACAGGTAGGCTTGCCCTAACGCTTGAAAGTTCAACTTCCACTCCCCACAGAAGGGCACGTGTAAAAATGACCTCCATCCCGCACACCACCCCCTCCTCCGGCGCTCGCGCGGAGGGCCCCTCTCTGCATGCCTACGATGTGGGGCTGCTGATCCTGCGGCTGGTCCTCGGTCTGACGGTGGCCGCCCACGGCGCGCAGAAGCTCTTCGGCTGGTTCGGTGGCGGCGGGCTTGAAGGCTTTGGTCAGTTCTTCACCATGAGTGGCTATCCTTCCGGCGAAACCATGGCGCTGATTGCCGGGCTCAGTGAAGTCCTCGGCGGACTCGGCCTTGTGCTCGGGCTGCTCACGCCGCTCGCGGGTGCGGCCGTGCTCGGCACAATGATCAATGCGCTCGCAGTCAAGTGGGGCGGCGGTTTCTTCGCGCCGACGGGTGTCGAGTACGAACTCCTGCTGTCCGCAGGTGCGGCCGGGCTGGCCCTCACCGGGCCGGGCAGGTTCGCCGTCGACCGTTTTCTCCCCGGGCTGCGGACCCATCGGCTTGGATACGGGGTCGCGGCCCTGGTGCTTGCCGCTGTGATCGCTGCTCTCGTGCTGCTCATCCGTAACTGACCGCAGTCGTTCGCTGTGCATTTCTCCAGCAACGGCCTCGGCTTCGTCGTCGAGCACGAGCTGCCCGGACGGGCGGCCCAGGACACGGATCACGAGCCGGGTCTTTTCACCATCTCACCCACCGCCGGCAACAACCGGCCTCGGCGGACCGGCCGGGCACTGCTCGGCCCCACCGCCTGAAGGGACAGCATTCGTGAGCACCAATCCTGCGACACCGACCCACGGCACTGACACCGGAGGTGCGTGGTGAGCCGGTTCGACACACCTGTTGTGGTGACCCGAGGAGACGCGGAGGGGCCACTGGTCGTTCTGTTGCACGGCCGCGGCTCGCGTGAGACCGAGATCATCGGGCTGGCGGACGCTTTGCCCCGTGGCCTTTCCTACGCGGCGGTTCGCGCTCCTATCGCTGAACACGGCGGCTTCGCCTGGTTCGCCAACCGCGGCATCGGCCGTCCCGTGGCGGAGTCGCTGCGGGCCACCATGGACTGGTTCCGGCTGTGGCTCGACGGCATCGCCCCGCCGGGCCGCCCGGTCATTCTCGTCGGCTTCAGCGGTGGAGCCGCCTTCGCGGGAGGTCTTCTGCTGGATGATCCCGCTCGGTTCGCCGGTGCGGCGATCCTGTACGGAACGTTGCCGTTCGAGGCGGGGGTGCCCACCGATGCCGCACGGCTCGCCGGAGTGCCGGTCTTCGTCGCACAAGGCGATCACGACCAGGTCATTCCCCGCGATCTGCTCGACCGGACATGGCGTTACCTGACCGTCGAATCGGGGGCACCTGCGATCTCCCGGCGCGACCAGGTCGGCCACGGAATCGCCCGTGACGCGCTGGCTGCCCTGGCAGGCTGGCTGGTCGAGCGGGCAGTCTTCCTCGCCCGGCAGGGAGGGCCGGTACCTGCGCCGGCTCATTGGGAGACGTTGTCCGGGGACCTCCCGGACCGGGCCGGTCCGCGTTCCGACGTCAGTACGACGATTCCTCAGCGGCAACGTACCGACAACGCACCTGTCGAGGTGCAGGAGAAGCTGTTCGCCCGGCTGAGCGCGCTACCCGGCGTACACAGCCGTCAGTCCGCCCTCTCCGTCCCGGGCGCGCGTGGATTCATGGTCACAGCACCGCAGGCCGGACCCGACGACGCGTTCCTCGTACCGCATGCCGGGGAGTTCGCCCACCTGCACCCGGACCCCGACGGTTCGCTGCATGTCGCGCTGCCTGTGCACTTGGCTGCCGACGCGGTCGCGCACGGCTGGGCCGTGGCACATCCGCTCGCCGGAGTCCGGCTCGCTCCGGGCATGGTGCTCGTCTACGGGCCTCGGGACGAAGCCGAACTCGACATCGTCACGTCCATCGTCGCCACCAGCCACGCCTGGGCCTCCGGCCGGCACCGCCCAACCACGGAATGACGCGAGCAGCTCGGTACCGGAGTGGCGCCTTCTGTCCGATCGCGCCGCGACGGCCGGAGAGGTGATGGCTACGGGGTGGCCGCCCCGCGTGACGCGCCGTGCCGGTCGGGCAGCGCGGCATTGGGCGCGGATGACGTGCCCAGCTGTCGGGCCGGGCGCCGTGGTGATCCCGAGCCGTTCCTCGACCGTCTCCGACCGGGAGCCGGAGACGGTCCGGGGCCGCATGCGGGGGGACGACCGGACGGGTCAGCGCAGCAGGGCCCGCACCGACGTCTTCATCCGGGCCACGAACGCCTCCCGCACCTCGTCCGTCACCCGGTCCAGCGAGAGATACGGATTGAGGTCTTCCAGCTCGACGAGCAGCAGGTCACCGTCCGCTGTCCGGCACGCGTCGACACGCTGGATGCCGTGCGCGAGGTCGTTCCACTCCACGAACCGGCGGGCGAAGGCCAGATCCGCCGTCGTCGGCTCGTACGGTTCCAGTACCCAGCGCTGCTCGGGGTGCGGTGCGTAGAGCGCGTACTGGAAGTCGCGGTCGATGAAGAAGAAGGACACCTCGTAGCGGAAGTCGATCCTCGGTTGGACGAGCACGCTGCCGTCCGGCTCGGCGCCCACCTCGGCCGCGAGTGCTTCGGGCGTGACGAAGCGCAGCCCGACCGAGTCCGCGCCCAGCTTCGGCTTGATCACATACTCGGCGGCCCCGGGCAGCAGCCCCAGATCGCCCGCCCGGTCCACGGTCGCGATCACCGGGTACTTCGCGGCGCTCAGATCGACGAGATACTGCTTGCCCGCCATGTCACCGCGCCCGGTCAGCGGGTTGTACACCGGCACCTTCCGCTCGCGGGCGCGGGCGCAGAACGCGTCGTACGCCTCCTGGTAGTGCAGCACCGGGCCGCTGTTGCGGACAACGACGGCGTCGAAGCCGTCGAGCAGCGCGGCCGCGTCGCGCGGATGACAGAGCGCGACATCGAATTCCTCGCGCAGCCGCGAGGTGAGGAAGATGTCCTCGTCGCAGTAGCGGCGGCCGCGCGCCGGGTACGCGAGGTCGGTGACGAAGAGGATGGACGGGCGCGGACCGGCGTGCATGACGTTCTCCCAGGGGGTTTGGGGGCGGACAGCGGATCAATAACCTTGATGGCGTTGCCGGTTCACCACGTTGGAGCATCATGACCTCTGCCCCACAGGAGTCGCACGTGTCGCCACTGCCCGACATTCTCTCGCCCGCCTTCGCCGCCGATCCCTACGGGGCCTACCGGACCATGAGGGAGAGTGCCCCGCTGATCCACCACGAGGCCACGGACAGTTACCTGGTCTCCCGGTACGAGGACGTCGAGCGGGTCTTCAAGGACAAGGCGGGAGAGTTCACCACCGACAACTACGACTGGCAGATCGAACCGGTGCACGGCCGGACGATCTTGCAGCTCAGCGGGCGTGAGCACGCGGTGCGCCGGGCCCTGGTCGCCCCCGCCTTCCGTGGTGCCGACCTCCAGGAGAAGTTCCTTCCGGTCATCGAACGCAACGCGCGCGAACTGATCGACACCTTCCGGCGCACCGGCGAGGCCGATCTCGTCGGAGGGTTCGCCACCCGCTTCCCGGTCCTCGTCATCGCCGACATGCTCGGGCTGGACCGCGCGGACCACGACCGCTTTCACGCCTGGTACACCACCGTCATCGCCTTCCTCGGCAACCTCGCCGGGGACCCGGAGGTCGCTGCGGCAGGCGAGCGGACCCGCCAGGAATTCGCCGCGTACATGATCCCGGTCATCCGGCAGCGCCGGGACGCGCTCGGCGACGATCTGCTCTCCGCGCTCTGTGCCGCCGAGGTCGACGGCGTACGGATGAGCGACGAGGACATCAAGGCGTTCTGCAGCCTGCTGCTCGCGGCCGGCGGCGAGACCACGGACAAGGCCATCGCCTCGGTCTTCGCCAACCTGCTGACCCATCCGGAGCAGCTCGCGGCGGTACAGGAGGACCGCAGCCTCATCGACCGGGCGTTCGCCGAGACGTTGCGTTACACCCCGCCGGTCCACATGATCATGCGTCAGGCGGCGACCGAGGTGGAGCTCAGCGGCGGTACGGTCCCGGCCGGCGCCACCGTCACGTGTCTGATCGGCTCCGCCAACCGGGACGAGTCCCGCTACCACGAACCCGACCGGTTCGACCTCTTCCGTACGGACCTGACCAGCACCAACGCGTTCTCGGCCGCCGCCGACCACCTGGCGTTCGCGCTCGGCCGGCACTTCTGTGTCGGGGCGCTGCTGGCCAGGACGGAGGTGGAGACCGCGGTCAACCAGCTGCTGGACGCGATGCCCGGCCTGCGGCTCGCGGACGGATTCACGCCGGCTGAACAGGGCGTCTTCACCAGGGGTCCGCAATTGCTGCCGGTACGGTTCAGCCCCGCCTCCGGTTGACCGGAGCGACCCTCAGCCGATGCGCGAACAGACGTCGTCCGTGGACCCGTTGAACATATTCAGCGTCCTGTACCCGGTGGAGCTGATGGCGAGGGTGTAGACGCCGTCGATGCGGTATTCGCCGCGTGGCAGATTGCCGTTGTTCTCACCCACGCCGACGAGCACCGGCCCGACCACGTGCCAGAGCTGCGAGCGGTCGGTGTGGATGTCGACGATCGCGCTGCCACCGGCATCGGCGTCGTAGTAGGCGCCGGTGTCGGTGTTGGTGACCCGGACGACCAGATCGCCCTTGAACGCGATCTTCGAGGGGGATTCGTCCGGATGGACGACCAGCACCTTCTTCACGACCTCGTCGACGATCGGTTCGGTGTGGATGGGGAAGTCGCAGCGCGCTCCGGCCGGATAGTCGAGCGATGGGGTGGGGGCGGGCGCCCAGCCGTCCTTCCCGGGTGCTGCGGTCTCGGCGGAGGCGGGCACGGCACTCAGCAGTGCCGAGGCGAGTGTCGTGACGACTGCCAGCGAGCACAGGGTGGTTGGTCGCATGGAATCTCCCTCTGGGGGCACGCATGCGATGGTGTGGCCGACGTCGCCCCCCGTGCGCCGGCCGCATGTGATCGTAGGGTTTCGCGTCTCACCCGGCCACCCCTTACGGCGTCTCGAACGGCGCTGATGGGCGGCCGGGGCGGGTGCATGGCTGCCTTTACGGTTCGGCGCAGGTGCCACAACGGGTTCGAGGCGGCGGAATCGGTGGGGTCGCCCATCTCACGGCAGGCGATATGGATGGATTTGTCCTACGTTGGGCAGGCACAATCCGTACGATCCAAGGAGCTGTAGTGACAAGCGGAAGCGCCAAGGACAAGGCCAAGGGCAAGGCCAAGGAAGCCATGGGCAAGATGACCGGCGACCGAAGCAAGAAGGTCGAAGGCAAGACGGACCAGGCCAAGGGTCAGGTCAAAGGTGCCGTGCACCACGCGGGCGAAAGCGTGAAGGGTGTGAAGGACTCCCTCAAGCACGACTAGGGTTCTTCGTTCGGATGAGGCTGGAGCGGGGAGCGGAGCGTCGTCGACCGACAGCAACGCGGCAGATGTGCGTTCCGGACCCCGCGAGCCGGCAGGATCCGAACGAGAGGCCCCGGGCGTCGCGCCCGCAGAGAGCCCCTCGCCCGCACGGGCGGGGGGCTCGGGCGTGGTCGGCTGCCGGGCCGCTCTCCGGAGGCGTCCGCGGAGGTGTGGTGCCCGGCGGCGGCATGTGTTTCGAGGTGAAGATCCTCGCCCTGCATCCGTACAGCCCCCCGCGGGGCGCTGACGACCCCGTTCTCAGCGGATGTGCCGTTCGGTGATCGCCCGCGCGATCACCAGGCGCTGGATCTCGCTGGTGCCCTCGAAGATCGTGTAGATCTTGGCGTCGCGGGTCGGCCCCGAGGTCGGACCCACATCGCCGACCACCTTCAGCTTGCGCATCATGGACATGGTCACGGGATCGCCGTTGCCGGGGGTGAGCTTGAGGAACTCCGCCGGACCCATCACGAGCGTCGGGAGGCGCGGAGCGGGCGGCATGCGGGTGAATCACCAGGAGCTGCCGGGGCGCACCGCCAGCCGGGGATGGTGGGCGGCCAGGACCTTGTTGGCCCGGGCCAGTTCGGACAATGCCTGCTCGCGATCGGCCTGGTCCTCGATGCCGAGCCGGGGGCCGCGGAACCTGCGGACCTCCCGGGCGGCGCACTCGGCGTCGAACTCCGCCTGCACGATGTGCGGCGGGATGCAGGACCCGATCAGTTCGGCGACCCGGTCCGGGATCGGCACGGGGACGAGGAGGTGCGAGGCGGTCATGGGGGTTCCCTCTCGGATGGTTGACCAGGAGGTGGTGCTTTGCGGCCGCCGGGTGGGCGGTCGACTCCTCCTTATGTAACGGGACGCAGTTCCGGGTTTCTCATTGAGAACGTCTCCGTCTGGCAACCGTTTGAGAGTGACCGGCTATTTACCCTTACCCGCAAGTAACTTGACTCCACGCGAGGTACGTGCTCGGTCGGAATCCGCGCTGCGCCGATCAGAGGGGGCGCGTCGTCGCTGCGGGTGCGCATCTGCATCGCACGCAGCACTGCCTCGGTCGAGAACTGCTACTCGGGGTCGACGAGTTGCTCGCCGAAGACGGTCTCCAGATTGCACCTCCGGTAACGGACCGTCTACGGGTGTACGCCGAGCAGCTCGCCCATCCGGGCGGCGGTGCCGCGGGTTTCGAGCCAGATCCGCAGCGTCTCGATCAGCCGCTCCGGTTGGCGCTGACCGCGATGGGCGCGAGTCCGCGCCGGGCGAACTGGTCGAGGAGGACCGGCGCCGACGCGCAGGCCACGATCGAGCGCCCCATCGGAACCCGGATCGGTAAGCGGCAGGCGATCGAGCTGGTCCAGCGCGCCGCGGCAGACGTCGACGCCTTCTACACAGCCACGGTCTGCCCGTTCAGGTCGCCCTGCGGCTTCTCCACCCGGGCCCGGGACGCTTCCTCACGCCCCTTCCGCAGCGCGAAAAGCTCCTGTTCCAGCCGTGCTTCCCGGTGCCGTCGACGCTGACGCACCGGGCCCAACCCCCTTACCGCCCAAGGGCTTACCGGACTACCGCAAGCCGAAACGCCTGGTCACCAGGTCCCTCAACCGGAACCACACCCTACGCCGTTCGTCGCAGATTAAAGACCGCTCATCGACTGCGACGCCCCTCACACATTGCCCCTGAACCGGGTTGATCGCGAACCTCTCACACAGCCACCCCCGCAACGAGGAGGAGAACATGGACGACTCACGTGACGTGACCGCCGTGACCCGAGTGCCGCTCGGTCGCCGCACCTTCCTTGGCGGAGTGGGCGTCGCCGCCCTCGGCGCCACTGGCCTCGGGGGCATCAGCCTGTTCACCGGCGCCACCCTGAGCCCCGCGGCGGCCGCCACCGCGGTGCCGGAAGTGGACAAGGACCCGCTCAACCTGCTCCAGCGGATGTTGTCCTACGACACGCAAAACTACGGCAAGGGTGCGAACACCCGCGCCCACGCGCAGATGCTCAAGGCGGTGTGGGAGAACGCCGGGGTGCCCGCGGAGATCATCGATACCCCTCAGCCGGACAATGTGCACCTGATCGCGCGGATCCCCGGATCCAGTTCCGCTGCGCCTCTGCTGATGCTTGGCCACTCCGACGTGGTGCCGGTCGAACGGGAGGCATGGTCCGTCGATCCGTTCTCCGGCACGGTGCGCAACGGGGAGGTGTACGGCCGTGGCGCCCTCGACATGAAGGGTGCCAACTCCGCGACGATCAGTGCTCTGCTGAGGCACATCTCCGAGGGGTCCCGGTTCGAGCGCGACATCATCGTACTTACCGACTGCGACGAGGAGGCCGGCTCGTTCGGGTCGGGTTGGCTGGCAGCCAACCACTGGAGCAAGGTCAACGCCGGCATGGTCCTCACCGAGGGTGGCTGGTTCCTGGCACAAAAGGACAGGACCACCCCGATGCTGATCACCGCCACCCGGCAGGACAAGGTCTACTTCAACCTGGACCTGACCGCCGACGGCACCGCCACGCACTCCTCCAAGCCCAACCCCGACTCCGCGATCGTGACTTTGTCCAGGGCGGTGGCCGAACTCGGCAGTTGGCTCGCGCCGGTGCACCTCACCGAGGTGACGCGCGAGTACTTCGCGGCGCTGGCAAAGGCAACCGACGACGCGGAGTTCGCCCGAGCCGTCAAGCTCATGCTCTCCGCACGCAGTCAGAACGCACGGGAACGGGCCGCGAGCGTCGTTGTGTCGAAGTCGTCCTACCCGTGGCTGCACCGTGCCCTGCTCCGGACCACGCATGCGTTCGTCATCGAGGACTCCGGCTACAAGGAGAATGTGATCCCGTCCTCGGCGCATGTCCGACTCAACTGCCGTGGCATACCGGGTGGTCAGAAGCCTCGCGAGTTCCTCGCCCAGGTCCGCGAGATGACGGCCCGTCGCGGCATCCAGGTGACGCTTGTTGCCCCGGCGGGCAAGACCGAGGCGCAGTATCTCGACGATCTCGACGAGAGGTGGGCGACGGCGCCCGCCGACATCGACACTCCGTTGTTCCGCGCTCTCGCCGGCGCCGCGAGCGAGACCTACCCCAACGCGGTGTTCGCACCGGCCCTGTTCGAAGCAGGCACCAGCCTGGCGCCGTGGCGCGAGCGCGGCATCCCCGGATACGGGGTCTACCCGTACGTACTCGACAACGACCAGCTCATCACGATGCACGGAAACGACGAACGGATCTACGTCGAGGCGCTGAGGCAGGGGACCGCGTTCATGTACCGGACGTTCTCCCGATTCCTCAGCTGACGATCCGATCTCCAGCGGGCGTGCGCCTGCAGCCGCGCGGATCCCTTCAGCGGCTTGCGGCGTGCTGCTGGGGCGAGCAGTGGTGGTGATGCTCAGTTGGGCTGAGCCCATCTCCGGGCGCGAGCCGGCCATCTTGAGCATCACCGTCACTTCGTCCGATCAACCCAGGAACCGGTTGCCTGCTACGTGTGATCTCACTCGACCAGGCATCCTGAATCGTTTCCCGCCTGAAGGCGATCCCCTTGTGGGGAAGCCGCAGGGCGACCTGACCGCGCTGAACGGGCAGATTGCGGCTGCCGAGGACGGTCCTCCGCCTTGCGATGCGCCGCATCTGACGCCGCGCGCTGTTCCGTCAGGGATTACGGGACAGCCCTTAGGAAACTTGAAGCTTCCGGGTGCCGATTCCAATTTTATTGGCTTTCGGATTTCAGCCGGTGACCGCGAAAGTGTAGTTCGAGAACGGGCAGATCATCATTTCCACGGGAGATATCGGTTCCGGTACCGCGAGGACAACGTATTCCACGGTCTCCTTCAGGCAATCTCCACGCCTCTATGATGTGAAGATCAATGGCACTCCTTTCGCCGACCATGCCGACGACGCCCGGCACCAAATCGTGACGCCTATGGACGACGGCGTCGTCGTCGGGACCGGATCCGGTGGTGAGTGGTCGTGGTCCGCCTACGTCGGAGGAGTCGCCCCAACAACCGTGACCCCATCCCGTGGGGGTTCCTGCACCGTCGGCCAGTAGTCCGGCTCCCCGGTGCGAAGAGAACTAAGGTGGTATAGGGGTTATGTAGGAACGCCCCCGGAGGGGCCATGCGCCGACACCGCACCACCCATCCCGACAGCGCCCAGGAAGCCCTGCTCACCCTCGGGCGTCTTGTCGACGAGGCGCTGGAGCGGATCAGGGTCCAGAGGGCGCGTGTGGAACTGGCCGAGGCATTGCAGCGCCATCTGCTCCCGCCCCAGCTTCCGCAGCTGCCCCGCCTGGCCATCGCGGCTCGCTACACCCCTTCGCATGACGGTCTCGATGTCGGGGGCGACTGGTACGACGCCTTTCCGATGACGAACGGGACGGTCGGGATCGCCATCGGCGACGTGCAGGGTCACGACGTGGAAGCCATTGCCTTCATGGGACAGGCCCGCACCAGCCTGAGGGCCCTCGCCTGCGCCACGACCGATCCGGGCGAGGTGCTGAGCCGCGCCAATGATCTGCTCATTTCCATGGGCTGCGGCCTTTTCGCGACCTGCTGCTTCCTGACCTTCGACCCGCTCAGCGGCGCGCTCGCCATCTCCCGGGCAGGCCACATTCCAATGGTCTGGGCCACGTCCGCCGGTCACTCCGGCATCATCCTCGACAGCGGCGGCCCGCCCCTCGGCATTCTCCCCGGGGAGATCTATCCGGTGACGCGACGACGGCTGGAGGAGCCGGGATCGTTGGTCATGGTCACCGATGGGGTGGTGGAAGGACCGACCTACCCGATCGAGAAAGGGCTGGAGGAGGTGGTACGGCGGGTGTGCAGCGGTTACGACGGCGACCCCGACGAGCTGGCTCGTGAAGTGGTGAAGGTGGCCGATCTGACGGGCCACTGCGACGATGCCGCCGTCCTCGTCGTTCGATATGCCGGCCTCCCCGGCGCAGGGTAGCCATGGCCCGCGATGCATGCTCCGCACTGCAACGACCGAGGTGGCTCCCGGCGCGTCCTGGCCGGTAGAGCCCTTGCAGGTGGTGTCTGATGGCTGCCGTGGTGACCAATCCGGAGCTTCGGCGCAAGGGCGTCGCGACTCTCCTGGCCCTCGCTGTCGCAGCCGTCTACTACGGTGCCGCCCGGCTCGGCCTGCTCGAACAATTGGTGCGCGGACAAGTCACGCCGCTCTGGCCCCCTACCGGCATTGCCCTGGCCGGTCTGCTCGTCTTCGGACTCCGGGTCTGGCCGGGCATTGCGATCGGGGCGTTTCTCGCGAACGTGTTCATCGGGCCGACGGCTCTCACCGTTCTGGTCATCATGGTGGGAAACACGATCGCACCGGTCTGCTCCTACCTGATGCTGCGGCGTGCGGGGTTCCACAACGACCTGGACCGGCTGCGCGACGCGCTGGCGCTGGTCTTCATCGGTGCCCTGGGTGGGATGCTCATCAGTGCGACCGTGGGCAGCAGCGTCCTGGTGCTTTCCGGCGCCCTGCCCGCAGGCGATTTCTGGTCCACGTGGTCGGTGTGGTGGACGGGCGACGCCATGGGTGTGCTGGTCGTCGCACCGTTTCTGCTCGTCCTTCGTGAGGCGCGGTGGCCCCGGGGTGTGGCACTCCGGCGGTGGGCCGAAGCGGCGGCCCTGTTGCTCGGCACCCTTGCGATCACGCTCCTGGTGACGGGCGGCAGCACTGTCACCCTGCTCTTCCTTGTCTTCCCGTTCCTGATCTGGGCCGCGTTCCGCTTCGAACGTGCCGGGGCCGCGTTGTGTGCGCTCGGAGTCTCCACGCTGGCGATTCTGGCCGCCGGTCGCGGCGCCGGTCCTTTCGCCCATGAGGACCTCTTCACCAATATGGTCACGCTCCAGGCCTTCAACGGCGCCACGGCACTGACCGCGCTGCTGCTCGCGGCGGTCATCACCGAGCGAAACCGCACCCACGACGAGATCAAGCGTCTCTGCGCGCGGCTCACCGACATGGTGGCAGCCATGCCGGACCACCCGATCACCGACCAGTGGCTGGCGTCCGACGACACCGACGACCCGGACGGCCGTGCCGACGATCGCTAGTGCCCCCTTCGCCGCCCGGTCGGGCGCGGCATCAGCGGGCTGACAGCACCTCGGCCAGGTCGTACCGCACCACTTCTTCCAGCTGTGCGTAGGTGCAGCTCCCGGGTGTGCGGTCCGGCCGCCACCGGCGGAACTGGGCCGTGTGCCGGAACCGGTCGCCCTCCATGTGGTCGTAACCGACTTCGCACACCCGCTCCGGACGCAACGCCACCCATGACTGGTCCTTCTTCCCGGACCAGCGGCTCGGCGTACCGGGCAGCCGGGCGGTCTCGTGCGCGGCGGCATCCACCCACGCCGTCCACGGATGGTCGGCGAACTCCGTCCGCAACGGCTCCAGCTCGGCGACCAGCTCCTCGCGGCGCTTCATCGAGAACGCCGCGCAGACCCCGACGTGCTGCAGGACGCCCTCGGAGTCGAACAGGCCGAGGAGCATCGAGCCGACGACCGGTCCGCTCTTGTGGAAGCGGTATCCCGCCACCACGCAGTCGGCGGTCCGCTCGTGCTTGATCTTGTACATGACGCGGGCGTCCGGGCGGTACGGCAGATCCAGCGGCTTGGCGACGACACCGTCGAGCCCGGCACCCTCGTACCGTTCGAACCACTCCTGGGCGACGGCCGGGTCGGTGGTCGCGGGGGCGAGATGGACGGGGGCCGAGGCACCGGACAGCGCCGCTTCCAGGACGGCTCGGCGGTCCGCCTGCCGGGTGGAGAGCAGCGAGTCGTCGCCCACCGCGAGGATGTCGAAGGCGACCAGACTGGCCGGCGTCTGCTCGGCGAGCAGACGCACCCGTGAATCGGCCGGATGGATGCGTTCGCTGAGCCGGTCGAAGTCCAGTTTCCCGTCGTACGTGACGACGATCTCGCCGTCGATCACACAGCGCGGCGGCAGATTCTCCCGGACCGCCGTGACCAGCTCGGGGAAGTACCGGGTGAGCGGCTTGCCGGTGCGGCTGCCGATCACCACCTCGTCGCCGTCGCGGTGCACGATCGCCCGGAAGCCGTCCCATTTGGCCTCGTACTGCATGCCCGGCGGGATCCGGGACACGGACTTGGCGAGCATCGGCTTCACGGGCGGCATCACTGGCAGATCCATGGACCGATTCTTGCCCGGATACCTCGACACGACTCCCGATATACGGCATATGCGAGCTCTCGGCCTACCGTGGCCCCATGGGCGCGGCGGTGGAGCTGGATGCAGACGGACGGGCGGTACGGCTGTCCAACCCCGACAAGGTGTACTTCCCGGAGAAGGGCTACACGAAGAGGGACGTCGCCGAGTACTTCCTCTCCGTGGGCGCCGGGATCACGCGCGCCCTGCGGGACCGGCCGACCACACTCCAGCGCTTCGTCGACGGTGTCGACGGCGACTTCTTCTACCAGAAGCGCGCCCCGAAGAACCTCCCCGACTGGATCCCCACCGCCCGCATCACCTTCCCCAGCGGCCGGCCCGCCGACGAGATCTGCCCCACCGAACTCGCCGCCGTCCTGTGGGCGGCCAACCTCGGCACGCTCACCTTCCACCCCTGGCCGGTACGGAAGGCCGACACCGACCACCCGGACGAGCTCCGCATCGACCTCGACCCGCAGCCCGGCACGGACTACGCCGACGCGGTCACCGCCGCCCATGAGCTGCGCGTCGTCCTCGACGACCACGGTCTGTGCGGCTGGCCCAAGACCTCCGGTGGCCGCGGCATCCACGTCTTCGTCCCCGTCGAACCCCGCTGGACCTTCACCGAGGTCCGTCGCGCGGCGATCGCGGCGGGGCGCGAACTCGAACGCCGGATGCCGGACCGGGTGACCACCGCGTGGTGGAAGGAGGAGCGCGGCGAACGCATCTTCGTCGACTTCAATCAGACCGCCCGCGACCGGACGATCGCCTCCGCCTACTCCGTACGACCCCACCCGCACGCCCCGGTCTCGGCGCCGTTGCGATGGGACGAGATCGACGACGCCGAGCCGCAGGACTTCGATATCCGCACCATGCCGAAGCGGTACATGGAGGTCGGCGACGTGCACGCGGACATGGACGACCACGCCTTCCGGCTCGACCGGCTGCTGGAACTGGCGGATCGGGACGAGCGGGAGCGCGGGCTCGGCGACATGCCCTACCCGCCGGAGTACCCGAAGATGCCCGGCGAACCCAAGCGGGTCCAGCCGAGCCGCGCCCGGCGCGACGAGGACGGGGAGGCATGAGCGCGCCCGACCTGGAGCCCGTCACGCCGCACGGGGAACACGCCCGCCCCCGGACCCGCGGTGACAGTTGGGCGGCGTTCAAGGAGTCCCCGTATCTGCCCGCCGTCGTGCTGCTGTTCATCATTGCGGCGGCGGCCGGTCTCTTTGCCGGGTCCTACACGTACGCGATGGCCAATCCGACCCCGCGCAACATCCCGGCCGCTGCGGTCGGCGGCCTCGACTCGGTGCGCGACAAGGCCTTCCTCGCCCGGCTGGAGGTCGCGCTCGACACCTCGCTGGTGCTGCGCGAGTACGCCACCGAAGCCGAGGCCCGCACCGCACTGGAGGAGCAGAAGGTCTTCGCCGTCCTGCGGTCCGCGAACGGCGGGGTCGCCCTCGATGTCGCGAGCGCGTCCGGAGCCTCGGTCGCCCAGCTGCTCGCAGAGTCCGCACTGAAGGTGGCGGAAGCAACCCATGTGCCGGTCAAGGTCACCGATGTGAAACCACTGCAACGCGGTGATCCCCGTGGCCTTGCTCTCTTCTACATCTCGCTCGCCGCGGTCGTCATCGGCTTCGTCGGCGCCATCCAGCTGAGCGTGCACGCCAAGGGGCTGGACCCGCTGGAGCGGATCGGTTTCACCGTCGCGTACGCGCTGCTCGGCGGTTTCGCGATCGCCGCCGTGGTGGACTGGCTGCTCGGCTCCGTCGATCTGCCGTTCGTCCAGTCGTGGATGATCCTCGCCTTCACGATGTTCACCACGGGCATGGTCTTCACCATGTTCAACACCCTGATGGGGCGCTGGGCGATGATCCCCACCTGGGGACTGATGGTGCTGCTCGGCAACCCGTCCTCCGGCGGTGCGGTGTCCTGGCCGCTGCTGCCGTCGGTGCTGGGCTTCATCGGCCGCTGGCTCCCCCCGGGCGCTTCGGTCAACGCCCAGCACGCCGCCGTCTACTACCAGGGGCACCAGCGAATCTTCCCCTACCTGGTGCTCGCCGGCTGGTCACTGGTCTCCTGCACGGTGTTCTGGGTATGGCGCCACCGGCACCCCGGAGGCCGTGACCGCATGGCTCAGCATGCCGCCACGGCCTCCTGACCTTCCCCGAGCGCATGCCGATACCGTCCGCCGCGGTGGAGCTGGTGATCGTCCCGTCGGCGTTGAGCCCGAACACCGCGCGTGTGCGTCGCGATCTGGACCTGCGGTGTGGTGTGCGCTGCATGTGGTCGCCCACCCTTCTTTGGTCACTGCAACAGCATGGAGTCACTGCAACAGCCGATGAACCCAGACCTCTTTTCGCGACTCGCCCATAGCTACTGCAGGGTGGAGCGAACCTTGTTTTTAGTGTGAATAAAGGAAGATCCCCGGGCTGCGGTATGGCCCGCCCCGGGAGCGACCTGCGCCCCGACGGTCTCCGAGAGTCTCCGTAACACCCGTCTAGCAGTGGGGAGTTCGACATGGATCGCAGGAGCTTCAACCGCCGGTTCCTGGTAGGGGGTGGGATCGCGGTGGCGAGTAGGGTGACATCGTTGTCGCTCGGATCGGTCGAAGCCAACTCGGCGGAGCCCCCGCCGAGGACCGCCCCGGCGGGGGGCGTGATCCGTCATCTCAAGCTGTACGCCGAGAATTTGGCGGACGGGCGGATGGGGTACGGCTTGGAGAAGGGCAAGGCGTCCATCCCCGGTCCGCTCATCGAGATCAACGAGGGCGACACCCTGCACATCGAGTTCGAGAACACGATGGATGTGGCAGTCGGCCTGCACGTGCACGGCGTCGACTACGACATCGCGAGCGACGGCACCCGGATGAACAACAGCATCGTCGAGCCGGGCGGCACGCGTACGTACACCTGGCGCACCCACGCGCCGGGCCGCCGAAAGGACGGCACGTGGCAGCCCGGCAGCGCGGGCTACTGGCACTATCACGACCATGTCGTCGGGACGGACCACGGCACGGGCGGCATCCGCAAGGGGCTGTACGGCCCCGTGGTCGTCCGGCGCAAGGGCGACATCCTGCCGGACAAGACCATCACGATTGTCTTCAACGACATGACGATCAACAACAGAGCGGCCCACGACAGCCCCAACTTCGAAGCCACCGTGGGTGACCGGCTCGAAGTGGTCATGATCACGCACGGCGAGTTCTACCACACGTTCCACATCCACGGTCATCGCTGGGCGGACAACCGCACCGGATTGCTCACCGGGTCCGACGACCCCAGCCGCGTGATCGATACGAAGATCGTCGGCCCGGCGGACTCCTTCGGCTTCCAGGTCATCGCGGGCGAACACGTGGGCGCGGGTGCCTGGATGTACCACTGCCATGTGCAGAGCCATTCCGACATGGGTATGGCCGGACTGCTGCTGGTCGCCAAGGCGGACGGCACGGTCCCTGGCCACGATCCCCATGCCATGCATGACCTCAAGGCCGACACACCGATGAACGACAAGGTGACGACCGACAGGACCTGAGGCCGACGGACCGAGGCCGACAGAACCCGGTCAGGGTTCCGTCGGCCCCGTCGCCAGGCGCAGCTGTTCCTCCTCGACGATGCGCCTGGCCAGGCTTCCGTCCGACACGTCCACGGCGTCCGGCGTCGTCTCGGCGACGTCGCTGCGCCGCGCGTACGCGTCGAACAATCGCTCCTTGCGGGCCAGGATGTCCAGCATTCGCTGGTCGACGCTGTCCGTCGCGAGCAGCCGGTGCACCTGGACCGTGCGTATCTGCCCCATCCGGTGGGCGCGGGCCACGGCCTGGTGCTCCATGGTCGGCTTGATCTGCGGCTCGCAGAGGATGACAACCGACGCGGCCTGCATGTTCAGCCCGACGCCCCCGGCCTGGATCTGGCTCAGCAGGACCGCGTGGCCGTCCACCGTGCTGAACTCGTCGATCAACTCCTGCCGCCGGGCGGCCGGGACGTTGCCGGAGACCGGCCCGAACACCCCGTTGTCCAGGGCCTCCCGGACCGTGGTGAGCACCTCGCGGAAGTAGGAGAACACGACGACCTTGAGCCCGTTGCCGGCGGCCTCCGTGACCAGCTCGCGCAGCCGGTTCAGCTTTGCGGAGGTCTCCGGGCGGGCGTACGCGGCCCGGCGCATCCGCATGAACTGTCCGGCGGCTACCGCCTCCCGGTAGGCGTCGAGATCGGCCTCGCTGAACTCCTCCCACTCGTCGACCTGCACCAGCGCCGGGAGTTCGGTCAGCACATCCTCCTGGTTGCGCCGCAGATAGGCGGGCGCGACGGCGCGGCGGAAGGCGTGCGAACCGGCGACTCCGTGGGTGGTCCTGATCGACGGTGCGAGTTCGGGCTGGAGATGGCGGACCAGACTGCGGAACTCCTCGACCCGGTTCTCCATCGGCGTACCGGTCAGGAACAGCACCCGTTCGGTGCGTCCCGCCCAGCCGGAGACCGCGCGCGAGCGGCGGGTGGCGGGGTTCTTGACGTAGTGCGCCTCGTCGACGACGAGCATGCCGGGCCGCTTCCCGCCGTCCCGGGCGGCCGGGAGGGTGTGCAGGGCGTCGAAGGTGGTGAGGGCGACCCCGCCGCGCTCGCGCCAATCGGCGAACGCCTCGTGCCGCTCGGGGCCGTGCACCGGAAGCACCCGCAGGGTGGACCGGGCCCGGAGCTCCCGCACCCAGTTGATCAGCACGCTCGCCGGACAGACCACCAGGAAGTGCGTCTCGCCCCGTGCCGAGAGGTGCGCGAGCGCGGCGATCGCCTGCACGGTCTTCCCGAGCCCCATCTCGTCGCCGAGGATCACCCGCTTCTGAGCGAGCGCGAAGCGCGCCCCGAACGACTGGTAGCCCCGCAGCGAGACCCGCAGATGCGCATCGTCGAGCCGCAGCCCGCGTACCCGGTCGGCGATCCCCGACGGGAGGAACCCCTCGGCGGCGTCCCGGTCGGGGTGCGTGCCCGACATCTCGGCGAGCAGGCTGTAGTACTCGGCGGACCGCAGCTCGAAGTCGACCCACGCAGCGAGGTCCGACTCCGGGGCGCGCAGCAGATCGACCGACACCTGCCCGAACAGCAGCGGAAGCCCGCGCTCCGTCGCCTCCGCGACCACGGTCCGGACAGAGGAGACGGCAGTGAGCGCCGCTGTGCGGGCCTGCCGCCGGGCGAACAGCATGCGCAACCGACCGCGGGTCGGTCCGGCCTCGGTGAGCAGCGACTCCAGCTGCCCGACGAGCCGGCGGGCAGCGTCCACGGCCCGCCGGACGTCCGGACCCGCCTCGACCAGCCGGTGCAACGCCATGACGAGGGCGGTCGTGGACTCGTCGGGCGCCTCGACGTCGATCCGGAGGGCGACCGTGTCCCGGACCGCGTGCGCGATCTGGCCCGCGGCGGCGAGCGCCTGATCGGCGGTCTGCGCACCGACGCCGGGGATCTGGCGGAGCTCGTACCGATTGGCCTCATGGACCTGACCGACCGTCGTGTAGCCGGCCTGCTCGACCGCGCCGAGGCGCAGTCGGCCCTCGGTGACGTCCTTGAGCCGGGAGACCGGGATCGCGGCCAGCTCACGGTGGATCAGGGAGTCGAGGATCGGGGCGAGGGCAGCGTGTATGGCGTCGGTCGCGCGAGTGTGGTCGGCCAGCACGGCACGCGCCGCGTTGAGCAGCCGTTCGGCCTCTGCGATCAGCTCCCGGGCTGCCTTCCCCGTCGGCGCCCCGGTGTCCCTCGCCCCGGTACCGGTCTCCCCGGCCTCTGTCATGTACGTTCCTCTGTCCGCGCAGCCCCGCTGCCGCCTTGCCCGGCAGCTGCCCGAGTGAGACATATCGTGCCATGGGCCGATGGCGGTGCGGGCCCGGTGGAGCGAGAGCCCCGGTGCGCGGTCAGGACGCGGGCGGACGGCGTTCGGCCGGGGACAGCAGCAGGACCTCCAGTGCCCTGGCGCAGGACCGCGCCTGCACCAGGAACCACTCGGTGCGCGCCTCCGTCGTGCGGTCGGTGAAGGCGGGCAGCGGAGGGAGCGAGGACGGCCCGCCCTCACCCAGCTCGCCGGTGCGGTCGAACGCCTCGGCTACAGCGGGGCGTTGCTCGCCACGGCAGGCGGACAGTCCGCGTGGTCGGCGGGGGCCGTGCCGTACGCACCCGGCCGTGAGCGAACACCTCGTCCGCTGACGGATCACCAAGTAGGACCCCGCCGACCGCGATACATACGAGGGGCGGACTGCCACGGTGCTACTTGGCGAGGTCGAACACCGACCAGTCCGTGGCTTTGCGCTCCCGCAGATAGATCCGGGAGCCACGGCAGACCACCGCGTTCCGGCCCGGCACGCGGCCGTCCGGCCGGGCCAGCAGCGTCCCGCGCTCTTCCACCTCGACAGCCGTCTCAGTGATCCGGCCGTGTTCCAGCCTCCCGTTGCCGGTCAGGAAGGCGACCCGTTCGCCGTTCACCGCGAGACCGCGTACACCGCGCACCGATGTGGGGCGCACGTGTACGGTCCCGTCGCCGAGCACCTCGATCAGCGGGTAGTGCATGTACGGGCAGGCCCAGGCAGTCCCGCCGTCGACGTTCAACGCCACGCAGTCCGACATGTCGATGAGCCCGGGGCCGGGGCGGAACGACCAGAGCGGCTCGCCGGCGCTGCTCCAGCGGCGCAGACCGGGATGGCTGAGTGGATCACCGCCGTAGACCCCCTCATCGAAATAGCCCACCCATAGACCACCCGCCTCGTCGGCGATCAGATGCTCGATGGCGTCGCCCATCCGGAATGTCCAGGACGACCGTCCCAGCGCGTCGAAGACCTGCACGTGCTGTCTGTCGACGGTGCTGCGCTTCTCCGCCAGTACGAATCCGCCGTCCGGGAGCGCGTCGAAGGCGGGGCAGTACAGCTGCACCGCGCCGAGGTGTGTCTCGTACACACGGCCGTCGTCCGCGGTGACCACTGTGGCTTCGTACGGATCGGATGTGCCTTGCCCGGCGATGCGCTCACTCAGCAGCCAGTGCGCGCGGCCGTACGCGTCGACGGTGCTGCTCATCATGTGCAGACCCCGGTAGGTGTGCGGCAGACGGGCGTACGGGGTCAGGGGTGTGGACTCCATGGTGCTCCTCGGCAGGAAAGTAAGAACGCGGAACGTGAACCGGGCGGCTGCGGGACATGCGCAGGTGCCGGCGGCGCGTGGGCCGAGAGGCGGAGCAGAGGGCGCCTACGAGGCATGAGCCTTTCTGATGGTCATGCGCCGATCATCCATGAGGGCCAGGCCGCGGCGCAATGGTTTCCCGCGTTGCGCAGTCTGCGGTTGTCCGTGCCCGGTGCAAGACTCGGATGGTCAGGAGAAACCCCTGCAGTGCACTCGCGGGACTCGCTGAAGGAGCGCACCATGCTCACCACCGGTTTTGTCACCGGATCCCCCAACTGGCTCGATCTCGGCACGCCCGACCTCGACCGGGCCACCACCTTTTACCAGGGCCTCTTCGGCTGGGACTTCGTTCCCGGCGGTCCCGAGACCGGCGGGTACGGGATGTTCATGCTGGACGGGAAGTCGGTCGCGGGCGCCATGACCGTTACCGCGGAGCAGGCGAAGTCGTCCTGGTCGGTCTACTTCCAGACCCCCGATGTCGATGCCACCGCCAAGGCGGTCGAGCAGGCCGGCGGCGCGGTGCCCTTCCAGCCGATGGATGTCCTCGACTTCGGTCGGATGGGCGGCTTCACGGACCGGGGCGGCGCGTACTTCGGGACCTGGCAGCCGAAGAAGAACACCGGCCTGGGCGTGGTGGGCGTGCCGCGCTCGCTCTGCTGGACCGAGCTGTACACCCCGGACGTGCCTGCGGCCGCCGCGTTCTACGACAGAGTCTTCGGGTGGGAGACCCATCAGGTTGCGTACCCCGGCGGCGGTGGGTCCTACACTCTGATCCGCACCGAGGGCGGCGGCGAGCATGCCGATTTCGGCGGGCTCGTACCTCTCGAAGCCGTTGCGACCCAGGGTGTCCTGGGGCCGCACTGGCTGCCGTACTTCGAGGTGGACGACTGCGACGCCACGGTCGCGGACGTGGAGCGGCTGGGCGGCAAACTGACGCTGGAGCCGATGGAGATGGAAGGCGTGGGCAAGTTCGCCAACGCCGCCGATCCGTACGGGGCGCAGTTCGCCGTGATCAAGAGCTCCGACGCGTCGGAAAGCTGACCGGAGGGCGCACGGACCACGCATTGATGCGGCGTTGATCAGTCGTTTATCGCGACCGGGCACTGTGTGTGCCATGCTGATCAACACCGTGACCGACCCCGCACTCGCCTGGCAGGAGACGGCGCTCTGCGCGCAAGCGGGACCCGAGTTCTTCTTCCCTGCCCCCGGCAGTTCCACACGTGAGGCGAAGCAGCTGTGCAACGCCTGCGAGGGCCGGGTGGCATGCCTGGAGTACGCCCTCGACAACGACGAACGGTTCGGCGTCTGGGGCGGACTTTCGGAGAAGGAGCGGGAGCGGCTGCGCAGAGTTGGGCGTGACCGGGCCTGAACTTCCCCGGTCCGTACGGCAGTTCGGCCCGCCGCAGTCCTGAGTCCGCATCTCCAGGGGGCCGAGTTGAGCGACTTCGACTACGTCGTCGTCGGGGCGGGACCGGCCGGCTGTGCCGGCCGCGCGCTTCTCCGAGAACCCCACGGTCCGGGTCGGGCTCGTCGAGTCGGGAGGGCGTGACCGAAAGCAGGAGATCCGGATTCCGGCCGCCTGCGGGTGCGCGGCGTGACGGGACCGCGGGTGGTCGACGCCTCGGTCATGCCGCGCATCACCCGCGGCCACACCCACGCGCCCACCGTCGCCGTCGCCGAGCGGGCGGCGGAAATAATTCGTGACGACGCGCGGGTGACAGATGGTTAAGATCTCCCCAATGCCCGGACGTAGCGCAGAGGCAGGCGCACCGCCTTGCCAAGGCGGGTACGCCGGTTCGAATCCGGCCGTCCTGGCAGGTCGCCCCCTCGGGGCCCCGTAGCGCAGAGGCAGTCGCGTCCGCATGGCATGCGGGAGGACGCCGGTTCGAATCCGGTCGGGACCACGAGGGGGCGGAGTCATGGAGAGCGGCATCACGGACGAGGAGCTGGCAGCCTTCGACCGCCTCGTCGGCCGGCTCCGGGCGCTGCCCGTCGACGACCCATCGCGGCTCCGCGCGGAACAGGTCGCCTCATCGTTCGCCCGCGACGGCCGGCTGGGACGTCGTAGAATCCGCGGCGAGCGGCGGACCGAGGCCGACGCCGCCGTGATCTCGGCGACGGCGACCGGCGCGGCCGACCGGCGCGAGGACGCCCCGCTGGACCCCGGCGCGGTTTCCGCCGGTCCGGCGGGAACACTGGCGCGGGCCCGCCGCTGCTACATCTGCAAGACCCCGTACCGGCAGGTCGACGCCTTCTACCACCTGCTCTGCCCGGACTGCGCGGCGGAGAACAGGTCCCGCCGCGCGCTCTCCACCGACCTTTCGGGACGCCGGGCCCTGCTCACCGGAGGCAGGGTCAAGATCGGCTTCCAGCTGGCGCTCATGATGCTCAGGGACGGCGCCGAACTCGTCGTCACCACCCGCTTCCCGCACGACACCCTGCGCCGCTTCCGGTCCGTCCATGACAGCCCGAAGTGGCTCAACCGGCTCACCGTCGCCGCCGTCGACCTCCGTGACCCGCGCCAGGTCCTCGGCCTGTGCGAGCAGTTGCGGGATACGGGCGATCCGCTCGACATCCTGATCAACAACGCCGCCCAGACCGTTCGCCGCCCGCCCGGGTCGTACGCGCTGCTGGCGGCGGGGGAGTACGGATCACTGCCCACCGGTGTGCTCCGCGCCCCCGGATACGCGGCCATGACCGCCCTCGCAGGGCCTTCCGCGTCGAGCGCACTGGGGCTGGTGCTCCCCGACGCCGAGCAGACCGGACTGCCGGACGGTGTCGACCGATCGGAGCTGCTCCCCGGCGTCGACGAGGCCGGCCTGCTGCCGGACACCGCGCCCGTGAACTCCTGGTCCGCGCGGATCGGCGAACTGGACCCCGCCGAAGTCCTGGAGACGCAGCTCGTCAACTCCCTGGCCCCCGCGTTCCTCTGCGACCGGCTGCTCCCGCTCCTGCTGGCTTCCCCGCGGCCGCGCCGCTACATCATCAATGTGACGGCGGTGGAGGGCCGGTTCGCGGTACGGAACAAGACGGGTGGCCACCCGCACACCAACATGGCGAAGGCGGCCCTCAATATGCTGACTCGCACCAGCGGCGCCGAACTCGCCGCTCAGGGCGTCCATATGTGCGCCGTCGACACCGGCTGGATCACCGATGAGAACCCGGTGCCGAAGAAGGAGCGGATCGCCGCCGGAGGCTTTCGCACCCCGCTCGACATCGTGGACGGCGCCGCCCGCGTCTACGATCCGATCGTGCGTGGCGAGGCGGGGTCGCCCGTCTCAGGCGTCTTCCTCAAGGACTACCGGGAAGCGGAATGGTGAAGGGTGACCGCACGCGCACCGCGGCCCCGCCGGAGGGCGACGACCGGGATCAACTGATACACCACCGGACAGGCCGGCCCTCGCAATCGCGGAGGCCGGCATCGCCGTTCCTCGGCGCCCCGGCCGACCGGCAGTAATCAATTGAGGCGGGACACCTGGTAGTGACTGATGTACCAGTTGTCCTCCACGCGCTTGACCAGTACGCCCAGATTGACGCCGAGCGTGGGACGGTCGGTGAACGAGAAGTCGACGCTCAGGTAACCGAGCACGAGGTCGTCGGCGAGCCGCCTGGTTTCGAGAATCCGATACGCGGCCGTCAGCCCGAGGGGCTGGGAATCGTAGTAGTCGGCGACGCCCTGCCGGCCGACGCTGTAGGGGCGCAGGCCCTGGAAGATCGCGTCCTCGGTGAAGTGGGAGGCGACCCGCTGCGGTTCGTGCCCGTCGACGGCTGCTTTCCACTGGTCGAGGACACCGCGCAGGATCGCTTCGCTGTCTGTCGTGCTGTTCATCAGGGTTCTCCCGTCGGGTGGAATCGAGTTCAGGGCTGCTGGGTCAGGCCGGTCATGACGCCGGCCGCAGGTTTGGCCGTCGAACGCCATTAGCCGACCGGTCGGCTATTTAAATGTAGACGACCGGTCGAGAACGAGTCAACGGGCGTCAGGGCCGATTCCAGCACCTGCTTCTTCGCAGCCGGCGGGCGCAGACTCCCGGCTCAGGCGGACGGGCCCGGCGGGCCGGTACCCCGGGCCCGCGACGGCGGGGGAGCGGGGCTGCCTACTGCCTGTGTGCGTCGCCGTCGGGCAGCCAGGCGACCGGGGCGTGGATTCCCAGGTCGCCGACGTCGTCGCAGAGCACGTCGACGACGGCGCGTACCGCGGAGCGGACCTCGCCGGCGCGCTGGACCAGGGACCAGGCCCAGTACACCTCCGGTGTGACGACCGGGCGTCGGACCAGGTCGGGTGGCAGAGGGGCGGCCTGACCCTTGGGCGAGTTGATGACCGGGCGGCGACTGTGGCGGACGTGGTCGAAGAAAGCGGGGCCGGTGATACCGCCGTCGGAGATATGTACTGTGCGGGCCCCGGTGTCGTGGGCCAATTGTTCGGCGTAGACGTTCCAGGACCACCAGGACGTGGTGTCGTCGTCCAGGAGGACGACGGTGTCCTGGGCGCGTACGTCGCCGGTGTCATCGCCGGTGGCAACGGCGTAGAGGCGGTCGGCGCCGATGAGCCGGGCCTGGAGGCCGAGCCGCTCCAGGTCCTGGGTCCGTACCCAGCACACCGCGAGGTCCAGGCTGCCGTCGGCGACCCGGGCGGCCTGTGTGTGGGAGGGGGCGATCCACGCGTCGACGTGGAGTTGAGCCACCGCGGAGGTGCGGGCGACCAGGTCTGCCGGAAGCCAGTTGACGTAACCGAGCCGGACCGGCTCCGATCCGGACAGCCGGCCGGCTCGGCGCCGGAGGTCGTCGGCCCGTTCCAGCAGGGCGCGGGTGTGCGGGAGCAGGGCCGCACCCGCCGGGGTGAGGGACACCGAGCGGCGGTCACGGTCGAACAGGCGCACGCCGAGGTCGCGTTCGAGTGCCTTGATCTGCTGTGACAGGGAAGGCCCGGCGATCAGGAGCCGCTCGGCGGCCCGCCCGAAGTTCAGTTCCTCGGCGACCGCGACGAAGTACCGCAGTTGGCGCAGCTCCACGTTCGCCATGCTACGTCCGGTGGGAGGCGGCGCCTGCCGGCAGGGAGTTCGAACGCCGTCCGCGTGCCGAACATGCTGACCGTGTACGCCGAAGCTGCGCGCGGTACGCCTTCACGTGGTCCTTGAGCTGGGAGGGGCTCGCTCCGCTGGTCAACGTACGGTCGTCGTTCGGTCGTCGTCGCGACCTGTCATGGACTCAGATGCTGTGATGAAGGCTTGTACGAGGGGACGGTTGTCTCCACGGCGGGTGGCCATGAAAATTCGGCTCACTGCAGGAGGCCCGTCGAGTTCGAGCCTTTGGGCGCCTGCGGGGAGCAGCGACGTGACGCTGTAGGGGGCGATGGTGACGCCGAGGCCCGCGGCCACGAACATGATGATGGTGTGCCAGTTCGAACACTCCTGCGTGACCTGGGCGTCGATGCCGGCGTCACGCAACGACTGCGTGTTCACGTCGAACGCATGAGCCCCTGCTGAACGCGGGAACAGGATCAGCGGGTCAGCGGCCAGCGCCGCTGGTTTCACATGGTCACCCCCCGCGGCGGGGTGCTCTGCGGGGACGACGGCGACGAACCGTTCCGTTGCCAGTAGGGAAAGGTCGATGCCGTCCCGTTCCTCAGCATCCCGCACGATCCCGACGTCGGCTGTCCCCCGCTCCAGGGCCGCCAGGACGTCGACGGTGAAGCCGTCGTGAAGTTTGACCTGGACGTCCGGGCGGCGTCGGGAGAATTCGCGGAGCCGTTCGCTGACGATCGAGGTGGCAGACGTGATGAAGGCGACATCCAGGCGACCGGCCTCGCCGCGGCCGACCCGGCCGGCCTCCTCGAGGTCGGCGGCCAGGCGGCCCAGAAGGTCCCTCGCTCGTGGCTGGAACGTCGCTCCCGCGTCTGTGAGGCGGACGCTTCGCGAGGTCCGCCGGAACAGCTCGACGTCGAGGATCTTCTCAAGCTGTCTGATCTGCTGGGACAGGGCCGGCTGGGCTATGTGCAGTCGCTGGGCGGCACGTCCGAAGTGGAGTTCCTCGGCCACGGCCAGGAAGTACCGCAGATGACGGAACTCGATTCGCTGATCCATAGGTCGAGCTTATCGATAGAGGCCAGGCTGTGTATTGGACATATGGGTGAGTGGGTCCGGAGACTACCGGGGAACTACACCGGAAAGGGAACCAGTCCGATGCCGTACATCTCTGCCCCGACCGTGGTCTCCTCGATCGCCTCACAGAGTGACGCCGACGCGTTCCGCACGCTGAACGAGGAGTGGATCTCGCGCCTGTTCACCCTGGAGGAACAGGACCGGGCCGTTCTCGGGGATCCGTTCGGCCGCATCGTGGGCCCGGGCGGCGACGTGCTCCTGGCGCACGAGCCGGACAGCGGCACGGTCGTCGGGTGCGTCGCACTACTGGCCTATCCGGACGCCGTGTTCGAGCTGGCGAAGATGGCCGTGACCCCCGACGCGCAGGGCCGTGGCATCGGCCGCCAACTCATCGCCGCAGCGATCGACCGCGCCCGCGCACTCGGTGGGGCCCGGCTGTTCCTCGGTACGAACAGCAAGCTCGCCCCCGCCATCCACCTCTACGAGAACGCCGGGTTCGCCAGGATCACCCGCGACCGTCTCCCGGTGGCCGACTACTTCGCCCGCGCCGACATCCTCATGGAACTGAAGTGACGCCCCGGCCCGGCGCCCGGAATCTGCATCGCGTCGACCCCGCCTTCATCGGCACGTCCGCTTCCCCGCCGCCTTCAGCGCGCGGCGCCCACGCCGAGCTGTGACAGCTCCGGTCGGGCGGCTTCCTCGACGACGCCCCCGCGCGGGCCGACCCGCACTGTACGGGAGCCCGGCGAGGGGGTCCGAGCGGCAGCAGCCCGGCCAACCGGCTCCTGCGCCAGTACCTGCCCAAGAGCACCGATCTGTGCACCTCACCGCCCACGACCTGACCACGGTCGCCGACCGCATCAACACCGGACCACGCGGAGTCCTGTACTGGACCACCTCACATGAGCGCGTCGACCGCCTGCTCCACGTCGGCGGCGTCTCATGGAGGATCCTTCTGCCGGCCTCTGCTGTCTGATCACCCCTCAGGTGCGCAGAGCGGCGTCGAGATCGCGAATGAACTCTCCCACGCGCCCGCCTCCGGGAGGTGCGGCGGGAAAGCGGCCGAGCACCGCGGTGACCGATGGTGGCGCGTGATGACGCGCCCATTCAAGGGTCCCCGCAGCGACACTCCGGTCTTCTCCGGACGCCAACTCTTCGGCACGCGCCGCATGCGCCGCCGCACCGAGAATGTGCTTCACCTGATGAGCGTCTGCCAGGGGATGAAGGAATGCGGCGCCGGCCGCATGGCTTGCCGCTCGTGCCGCGTCGACCGCAGCGGGTGAATCGGCTTCTCGTGCCGCTCTGAACGCCGCCCAACCGCTCTGTCGCAGAGCGGCCGTGCGCCGGCCGCCCCCGGCGAAAGCGCGTGCTGCGTCGATGGCGTCACGAGGGCGCGTGTCAGCAGGAAGACTCTGTTCGAAGATCGACAGCGCCCTGCTCGCACAATCAGCCGCGTAGCCCGCGACTTCACGAAGTTCGTGTTCGCTCAGCTCAATCCTGTCTGAATCAGTCGGCACGGCTCAATCTTGCCGCAGGTCGCCGGAGTTCGTGAGGCACTCGCTGCGTGCCGGGTCGGTGACACCCTTGTGGTGACCACAGTCGACCGGCTCGCCCGATCCATCCGGGACGCCCGCGACATCGTCCGTGCCGTCGAGATGTGGACACCGACGTGGGCGCAGTGATCAACACTGCCGCGCGGCCCTGCGCCGATCCTGCTCCTGCTGTCCGGTCCGACACGGTGCCCGAGGAACTCCTCGTCGAACCGGGCCGGGGCACGGCCGTGTTCCGCGAGCAGGACGGGCTGATCCGGGCTCGGCCGACAGGCCGCCGCGGCCGCCGTCCACGCGGCCGCTGTCGAGGGTCAGGGCGAGGGCTCGCTCGTCACCGCGGATGCTGCGCTGCTCGATGAGGTGCCCCGTGTCTGCGTCGCGGACCCGATACGCGTGATGCCGTGTCACACAGGGACGGTCCGCCCACGAGTGAGCGGGCTCGTGGGCGGACGGGTGCCGTGTGGGCTGTGGGTCAGGCGTTTCGCGGACGCATGGGGTCCAGGCCTCCGCGAGGCCGCCGGGTCAGGCGTTCGCGCGGGCGGCCATCCGCGCCCTGCGCGCGGCCAGCTTCTCGTCGAACTTGACCGCCTCGCTGTCCAGTCCACCCATGAAGAGCCCCAGCTCTTCCTGCGCCTTCAGTCCGTCCGGACCGAGCCCGTCGATGTTCAGGACCTTCAGGTAGCGCAGCACGGGCTGGATCACGTCGTCGTGATGGATCCGCAGGTTGTAGATCTCGCCGATCGCCATCTGTGCTGCGGCCCGCTCGAAGCCGGGCATGCCATGACCGGGCATCCGGAAATTGACCACGACGTCACGCACGGCCTGCATCGTCAGGTCCGGGGCGAGCTCGAAGGCCGCGCCGAGCAGGTTGCGGTAGAAGACCATGTGCAGGTTCTCGTCGGTGGCGATCCGGGCCAGCATGCGGTCGCAGACCGGGTCGCCCGACTGGTGGCCGGTGTTGCGGTGCGAGACGCGGGTCGCGAGTTCCTGGAAGGCGACGTACGCCACGGAGTGCAGCATCGAGTGTCGGTTGTCGGACTCGAATCCCTCCCCCATGTGCGCCATGCGGAACTGTTCCAGCTTGTCCGGGTCGACGGCGCGCGAGGTGAGCAGGTAGTCGCGCATCACGATGCCGTGCCGGCCCTCCTCCGCGGTCCAGCGGTGCACCCAGGTGCCCCAGGCGCCGTCACGGCCGAACAGGGAGGCGATCTCGTGGTGGTAGCTGGGGAGGTTGTCCTCGGTCAGCAGGTTCACGACCAGTGCGATCTTGCCGATGTCGGTGACCTTGGACTGGTCGGCCTGCCACGCCTCACCGTCCTCGAAGATGCCGGGGAAATTCCGGCCGTCCGAGAAGGGGACGTACTCGTGGGGCATCCAGTCCTTGGCGACCTTGAGATGGCGGTTGAGCTCCTTCTCCACCACTTCTTCCAGGGCGTACAGCAGTTGGGCGTCGGTCCACGCCTTTGAACTGCCGAGGTGGGGAGAGGTGATCGTCACGGGGGCTCCTGGGGACGGGAGAAGTACCTACGGTCTCGTAGGTTACGAGACCGTAGGTTAAAGGCGGAGTAAGGCCCCCGCCAACCCCGCCCGCGCGAAGTCCGACTACGTACTGTTATGTCCGCAGGTCACGCAGGCGCACGGAGAGACAGGTCACGCACCCTTCCAGTTTCTCGAACTCGCTGATATCGACTGATACAGGGTGATATCCGAACCCGGCGAACAAATCCGCGGTCTTCGGCGCGCTCGCGGCCATCAGTAGATTCCCGCCGCCGAGCAGCACCACGTGCGAGCCCGCCTCCTCCGGAACCGGCAGGAAACGGTCGAAGAGCGACGGCTCGTCAATCAGGGGTGGATACCCGACGACTGTGCCGTCCGGCAGCGCCGTCACCGCGGACTTCAGATGCAGCACCTTGGTCAGCGGCACGGCTGTGACGCGGGCGCCCAGTGGCTCGAACGCGGATCTGAGCTGCCGCACCCCCTCCGCGTTCGTCCGGCCGCCGCGCCCGACAAGGACCGTGTCGCCGATCTTCAGGACGTCTCCGCCGTCCAGCGTGCCCGGCTCCCGCACCCGGTTCACCGAGCAGCCGAGCCCGGCCAGTGCCTCCTCCACGGCCGCCGTCTCGCCCCGGCGGGACTCCGCGCCGGACCGGGCGATGAGAGCCACGTTCCGGAACATCACGACGGTGTCCTCGACGAACACGCTGTCCGGGTATCCGTCCGCCGGCTTCACCTCGACCGTCTCCCATCCGTACTCGCCGAGGACGGCGACATACCGCTCCCACTGCTCGACGGCGAGGCGGACATCGACGGGGGTGCGCTCGACATGGGTGACGAGACCCTCGGCGAGACGTGGGTCGGGGCGGCGGACCAGAGCTTTTCTGCTGGGCACGGGTAGTTCCCTCCACAGGGTTTCGGGGTGGGGTGCGGGCCGGCCACCTCGGTCACGTCTCGGATGGCGTACCGCGATTTCTGGGCCGGTGGAGCAAGTGTCCGCATTCGCTCCAACGATCTCCGGTAGCGGCGCAGTTGCATATCGGCATCGACTGGTATCGAGCCGTGCGAGGTCGAGCTGCACCGTGTCGAGCCGAGGCACTGCCGCGCCGGACCCGGGACATGCTGCTCCGGGTCCGCCGGCGGTTCGATGCCCTGCGGATTCCTCTGCGAACAGCACCCGTCGGCATCCGTCCCACGGATCGGCCGAGAAGTCCGAGGAATGTCGCGAGCGCCGCAGCGAGAGCATACGGCTGCTCGCCGCCGTGGTCGACGCGCGGGGCAGGGGACTGGGAGTTCCCTCCGGCACCGACTCCGGCCGACGACTGCAGGAGCCGGGCCCACTCCACCGATAGCCCCGGCCGCCGTCTTTCCCTCGCATCTCCCACGGCTCAGCGCTCCGGCGCCACCGCCTCGGCCGTGGTGTCACGCAGTTCGCCGTCCAGCAGCAGCCAGCGCGTGATGCCGAGCGATTCCAGGAACGGCACATCGTGGCTCGCCACGATCAGCGCTCCCTCGTACGACTCCAGAGCCGCCGTCAGCCGACGTACGCTTGCCATGTCCAGATTGTTCGTCGGCTCGTCCAGCATCAGCAGCTGGGGTGCCGGTTCGGCCAGCAGTAGCGCCGCCAGTGCCGCACGGAAGCGTTCCCCGCCCGACAGAGTCCCCACGGGCCGTTCCGCCCGGCCTCCCTTGAAGAGAAAGTGCGCCAGCCTTGCCCTGATCCGGTTGTACGTGGCATTCGGTGCGAATCGCGCCACGTTCTCCACCACGCTCAGTCCGTCGTCGAGCACATCCAGACGCTGAGGCAGAAAGCCCAGCGGCAATTGGGGTGTGGCCTCGCCGGATACCGGTGCCAGCTGACCGGCAATGGTCCGCAACAGCGTCGTCTTGCCCGCGCCGTTGCGGCCCACCAACGCGATCCGCTCGGGGCCCCGCAGCTCGAACCCGCCGCTCACCCGTGCTCCGTAAGCGAGTTCCAGATCGCGCAGTACGAGCACACCCTGGCCCGGATGCACCTTGGTGTGCGGCAGCTCGACCCTGATCTCGTCGTCGTCCCGCACCGCCTCGACGGCGTCGTCGAGGCGCTCCTTCGCCTCCGCCAGCTTCCCGGCGTGCATCAGGCGATGCTTGCCGGCCGACTCCTGGGCGGCCCGCTTGCGGTTGCCCATGACGATCTTCGGCTCGCGCTTGTTGTCCGACATCTTCTGTCCGTAGCGCTTGCGCCGGGCCAACTTGACCTGTGCGTCGGCCAGTTCACGCTTCTGGCGCTGCACATCGGCCTCCGCTACCCGCACCATGCGCTCGGCCGCCTCCTGCTCGACGGCGAGCGCCTCCTCGTATTCCGAGAGATTCCCGCCGTACCAGGTGACCGATCCGTCCCGCAGATCCGCGATCTGGTCGACCCGCTCCAGGAGTTCACGGTCATGGCTGACGACGACCAGGACACCCGCCCATGCGCCGATCGCCTCGTACAGCCGCCTGCGCGCGTACAGATCCAAATTGTTCGTGGGTTCGTCGAGCAGCAGCACCCCGGGGCGGGCCAGCAGCAGCGCGGCCAGGCGCAGCAGCACGCACTCGCCGCCCGACATCTCGCCGATCGTGCGGTCGAGCCCGATGTGACCGAGGCCGAGCTGATCGAGCGTCGCGCGGGCGCGCTCCTCCACGTCCCAGTCGTCGCCGACGGCCGCGAACTGCTCCTCGCGGACGTCACCCGCCTCGATGGCGTGCAGAGCGGCCCGGGTGCCGGCGATGCCCAGGGTCGCATCGACCCGCAGCGCCGTGTCCAGGACCAGATTCTGCGGCAGATACCCGATCTCGCCCCGGGTCCGGATGTGGCCCTCGGTGGGGGTGAGTTCACCCGCGATCAGCCGCAACAGGGTGGACTTTCCACAGCCGTTGAGGCCGATGAGGCCGGTCCTGCCGGGGCCCACGGTCAGCTGGAACCCGTCGAAGACCTCACTGCCGTCGGGCCAGGCGAAGGAGAGCGACGAACAGGCGATATGAGTCATGGGGGTAGACATACGGATCTCCCGGTTGCGAGGAAGGGCAGGGGGCAACGGGTGAGACACCGGTCACGGGCGTTCCACGGACATGGCCAAGGAGGAGTCCCGGTTGCGGAGGACGGCTCGAAGAGCTGAGGTCACACTCGGGCGCGCAGACATGACAGACATGACAGACCTGAACGGGCATGCACTGTCCGGACACGGCGCGCAACGCGGTGTCTCACGACCTCAGACGAGCAACGTCCTTCTCCGATCCGACGACAACAAGGACGTCACAAACGCTACGACGGGACCTCGCGCCCCGGCAAACGATTTACGTTGATCCCGGTCGCGCCGGTGCGTGCGGCGGATCGGGGGCCGCACAATGACAGGTCGCTGGACGGGCAGAGCCCTGAGGATGCTCACGGTGTTCTGCGCCGGCGCGGTGCTGACCGGCTGCTTCGGACCGCAGCCACCGAGGTTCGGGGACGGCGTGTCCGTCCCCTCCGAGCAGCGGCGCATTCCGCTGACCGTCCCGCCGGGGCCGGACGGCAGCTGGTCGCTGCTCGTGGCCGAGGAGGGACTCATCGGACAGGGGCGTACGCTCGCCCGGATCCCGCAGGAGGGCGAGAAGGGCGTGCGTGCCCCGGTCAAGGGCTGGACGGCAGCCCTTCCCGCCGAGTTCGCGATCACCTCGCGGCTGCCGGGCCGGCCACACTCGGCGGTCTCTCTCCCGTACGGCATCGTGCTGCTCGGCGGCCGCACCGGCCGTACGGATCCGACCGCCGTCGCCCTTGCCGACCCCAGCAGCGGCGCTCTCCTTTGGAGGCACACCCTGCCGCCAGGCAGCCGGGTCCTCGCGCTGCCCGGCACCACCGGGCCGGCGATCGGAGCGGCCACCTGCTCCGGGGCCGGATGCCGGTTCACCGCCTGGGACGTCCACCGCGGGACACGGCAGTGGAGCCGCCGGATCCCGGGGGCGTACCGGGTACTGACCCCGTGCGGCGCCGACACGCTGGGCGGCCGCGAAACCGCCCCCGGGCTGTGCGAGCCGTTGGTCATCGGCAAGGACCGGGTCGGCACCCTGGACGAGGAGACGCACCGCCCGGAGTGGATCCCCGGTCTGCGCCCTCCGGCCGGGACCGTCGACCGGGTCGCCCGGTTCAGCTATCGGACCTTCCTGGTCACCGCACCGGCCAGGGGGAGTTGCCGGGCGACGGTTCTGGCGGCCGCTTCGCCGGGAGACGAACACAAGGGGTGGCGTTACGACTTCGTCTGGGACCAGCCGCAGGCCGCACGCGATCCGCACACCGGGTGCCGCTGGAACCCCAGCCTGCCCCTGAACACCGCCTACGACCTGGTGCTGCCCGAGCGGGGCGGCGCCCTGGTCCTCGACCCGTACTTCGGCCCGGAGCACAGCCCCCGGCGGCTCGCCGAGGGGGCGTACGTGGTCGCGGCGGACGGCAGGGGCTCCCCGGACCTGATCCGCGCCCCCGGCCGCCCCGACCGCCCGCTCGACGCCGCCCTGGCCGACCGGAAGCGGACCAAGGCGCTGGGAGGCGGGGCCCGGCAGGTGGTGGAGGGCCTCTTCCAGGTCGGGCGGAAACTACTGCTGGTCGGCTACGACGGCGCGGTGCGCCGACGTTGGACGTCGGACTGCCTTGCCTTCCCCGCTGCGAAGTCCGCCGCGGTGATGTACTGCGACGGTCGGAACCTGGTGGAGGTCAAAGCGGTGAAGACGGACTGACCGGGCTCAGCACGCTCCGCCGAGCAGGTCCGTCAGACTCCGGTCGAGATCCAGAAAGCGGTGCTCCTGCCCCGACGGGACCAGCTCCTCGGCGCGCCTGAGGAAGCGACGCAGCTCCGCCGTGCGGACATGCACCATGGCGATGCCCTCGGTGGCATGGAACTCCAGGACTGTACGGTCGTAGCCGAACGGCCTGATCCGTACGTCCCCGACCCCGGCCGGTCCTTCCATTCCTGCCGCCAGCAGTTCGCGGGAGAACTCCCAGGACACCTCGGTGCCCTCCAGGGTTGCCGGGGCAGGGAAGGCCATGCGCACGGCGAACGGATCCCTGCGGTCGTACTGCAGAGTGGCGGGAAGGGTCTCCATCCGCGGCGCGGATGCGACCATGCGGGCCTGCACGGACTGCTCGATAACGCTGGACAAGACCTGCTCCCTCTCGCGGCCAGATGAACGGTTCCCGGCACTGACAGAGACGACGGAACTCCCTGAACCGTGCACGGGCGAGAGGGTGAGCTGCGTCACCGCACCGCACCCCCTTCGATGCACGTGCCCGCGTGGCGGCGGCGCACTCTGGACGGCGTACTGCCCGTGGGTTAGCTTCCTGCGCCATGAGGCCCAAGGGGAAGACGACACGACTGATGGCATGGGGACTGTGCGGGGCGGTGCTGGCCGCGGCACTGGTCACGCAGGCAGCGCAGGCCGCGCCGGGGCAGCGGCACGGACCCGGCGACGACCGGACGGGCTGGACACTCACGGAGACGGGAACCGACGCACGCTTCCGCGGCCTCTCCGCCGTCAGCCGCCGCACCGCCTGGGCCGCGGGCTCGAAGGGCACGGTGCTGCGCACTTCCGACGGCGGCCGTCACTGGCGCGACGTGTCGCCGGCGGGAGCGGCGGAGGCGGCAATGGAATTCCGTGACATCGAGGCGTTCGACGCGCGGCGTGCCGTGGCGCTGGCCATCGGTGAGGGCGAGGCGTCGCGGGTGTTCCGTACGGACGACGGTGGAGCGACCTGGACCGAGTCCTTCCGCAATACCGATGCCCGTGCCTTCTACGACTGCCTCACCTTCTTCGACAGCCGCCACGGGCTCGCCATGAGCGATCCCGTCGACGGCAGGTACCGGATCCTGTCCACCGCGGACGGTGGCCGCAGCTGGAACGTACTGCCCACAGCGGGAATGCCGGCCGCCCAGGCGGGCGAGGCGGGCTTCGCCGCCAGCGGCCAGTGCCTGGTCAGCTCGGGACCGAAGGACGTCTGGCTGGCGACCGGCGGGGCGGCCACCGCACGGGTGCTGCACTCCGCCGACCGGGGGCTTACCTGGACGGCCACCGAATCGACGATCCCGGCCGGGGACCCGGCCCGCGGTGTCTTCGGTCTCGCCTTCCGCGACCGTACGCACGGCATTGCCGTCGGCGGCGACTACCGCGCCGGCCAGGCCTCTCCGGACGCCGCGGCTGTCACGGGCGACGGAGGCCGGACCTGGCAGCGATCCACCACCCCGCCGACCGCCTACCGTTCCGGCGTCGCCTGGGTCCCGCACAGCCGCTCCACGGCACTCGCCGTCGGTCCGACCGGGACGGACCTGACGACGGACGGTGGCCGCACCTGGCACACCGTCGACACGGGTTCGTACGACACCGTGGACTGCACGCAGGACGGCGGCTGCTGGGCGGCGGGGGAGAAGGGGCGGATCGCCCGGATGAACTAGGGCGTATGTCGGAAGTCCCGCCGTCCGCCCGAAGGGTGGGCCCGGTGGCGTCCGGCACGCACGCTCGCTGGGAACGGGGTCTCCCTGCTCGAGCGACGCCGAGAGCGTGGGGAGGACTGACGACAACGCGGCAGATGTGCGTGCCGGGCCCGCGGGCCCGGCACGATCCAAACGAGCGGCCCTACGGCAACTGCTGCCGGTACGGGGCGAGTTCGTCCGACGTCTTCGTCGCGATGAACTCCGTGATCCGGTAGGCGCACACGCCCTCGGCCGCGAAGGGGTCGGCCGCCGTGATCTTCTCGATCCGCGTGCGGTCGTCCCCGACGGCGAGGATCACCCCGCCGTCGCGCGGGTTCTTGCGCCCGGACGCGATGAAGACCCCCGCCGCGTACTGCGTGTCCAGCCAGGCGACATGCGCCTCCAGGAGCGCGTCGACGCGCTCGACGGGGGCGGTGTAGGTCAACTCGAGTACGAACATGGGTCTCACCCTACCGAGGCCTCATCGAGGGAGGTGCGGACGTGACTTCTAAGCTGGAAGGCACCATGACGATGCTCCGCACGCCGACCGACGCAGCCGAAGCCCGCGCCATCCAGGACACCCTCCGCGCCCGCGTGGTGCTGGACGAGCCGGGACCGCCACCCGGCACCGGACGGGTGACCGGTGTGGACGTCGCCTACGACGACGAGCGCGACCTCGTCGTGGCGGCGGCGGTCGTGCTCGACGCGGCCACCCTCGATCTCGTCGCCGAGGCCACCGCCACCGGCCGGGTGACCTTCCCGTACATCCCGGGGCTGCTCGCCTTCCGGGAGATACCGACCGTGTTGGCCGCGCTGGAATCCCTCCCGGTCGACCCCGGCCTCGTCGTGTGCGACGGCTACGGCAGGGCGCACCCGCGCCGGTTCGGGCTCGCCAGCCACCTCGGCGTCCTCACCGGACTGCCGGTCATCGGCGTCGCCAAGAACCCGTTCACCTTCACGTACGAACAGCCGGGCCCCCGGCGCGGCGACTTCTCCCCGCTCGTCGACGGGGACGAGGAAGTGGGCAGGGCACTGCGCACCCAGGACGGCACCAAGCCGGTGTACGTGTCCGTCGGCCACCGGACCGGTCTGGACAACGCCTGCGCGCACACACTCCTGCTGGCCAGGGACTTCCGTCAGCCGGAGACCACCCGCAGGGCCGACGCACTCTGCAGGCGGGTCCTCCGGGAGGCGACCGTTTGAGCGTCCGACGGCGCCCGCGTCCGAGTATCTGAGTATTCGAGTATTCGAGTATTCGAGTATTCGAGTATTCGAGTATTCGAGTATCTGAGTAGGTGTACGGATACACCTTGCCGATCATGAACGGCACGCTGGTGCGTATGACCGATCATCGAACGCCCACACGTGCCGGAACCGTCTACGTCGCCCAGCGGCGCGTCGCCATAGGGATGACTCTCGGGGTCCTTGCCGGGGTCGTCTGGACCGTCTCGATGATCTGCACGCTCGTGTCCTGGATTTTCTGACGCCGGGACGGCCCGCCGGATGCGGCCGTCCCGGCGTGAATCCGCTCAGCGCGTCGCCGCGACCCGGAAGCGCAGCCCGGCCCCGCGCAGCCGCTCCAGCAGTGCGTCGCCCATCGCGACGGCAGTGGTGACCTGCCCGGATGTCGGCGGGAGTTCGTCCAGGGCGAGGCAGAGGGCGGACTGGGCGAGTATCTTCGCCGTCTCGTCGTAGCCGGGGTCGCCGCCGGAGACCTCCGTGAACACCCGGCGTCCGCCGCCTTCCCCGACGAACCGGACCGTGAACCAGCTCCGCTTCCGGCGCTCCGCGTCCGGGCCCTCACCGGGCTCGTACCGGTCCATCAACCAGCTGCGCGCGGCGGGCAGCTGCGCGGCGCCCACGAGGGCGCCGATCGCGGCCGTGCCGCCCAGCGCCATCGGCAGCGTCTTCACCGAGGCGAAGTGGCGGTAGCGGAAGTCGGGGCCGTACCGCGCGAGCGCCCGCGCCGAGCGCTCGATGACCTGCGGGTCCAGTGTCGGCAGGGGCAGTGCCCAGGTGCCGGTCTCGGCGCTGAAGTGCGGGGTGCCGAAGCGGGCGCGGGCGCGGCGTCCGACCAGGCGCGGTTCGTGCAGCCGTCGCTCCTGCGCGGCGCGCAGCATCTGCGGGCCGCGGCCCATGGCGGTGAGCGCCGATGCGAACGTGCCGCCGGAGAAGACGGCATTGCTTCGGACGAACCCGTCGATGGTCAGCGGCACGTCCTGCGGCAGCTGCTGGACGGTGAAGTAGACGCCGAGGTCGTGCGGTACGGAGTCGAAGCCGCAGGCGTGCACGAGCCGCGCCCCGGTCTCGCGGGCCCGCGCATCGTGCTCCAGAAACATCCGGTCGACGAACTCGGCCTCGCCGGTCAGATCCGTGTAGTCCGTCCCTGCCTCCGCGCAGGCGGCGACCAGCTGCTCGCCGTACCAGACGTAGGGGCCCACGGTGGTGGCCACCACGTGGGTCGATTCGGCGAGTGCGCGCAGTGAACCGGGGTCGTCGGCGTCGGCGTGCAGCAGCGGTAGGTCCGCGCAGCGCGGATCGACGGCGGCCAGGCGTTCGCGCAGCTTCTGCAGCTTGGCCGGGCTGCGGCCGGCCAGCGCCCAGCGGCAGCCGTCGGGTGCGTGGGCGGCGAGATATTCGGCGGTGAGGACACCCACGAAGCCGGTGGCGCCGAAGAGGACTATGTCATAGGGGCGTTGTGCCCCGTTCTGCCTGTTCACGAGTGCCTCCGCAGGGGCCGGCGCCGATGTAGCAGGCAGAGGTTAGCGGAGGGGTTCGTGGCGGTGTGCAGTCGGGCGGCGTTCGTGGGGGAGGATCCTCGAGAAAGAACTAAGCGCTTGCTCGGCCAAAAGGGTTGTGCGGAGCACGGAGCGTTCTTAGCATCGTCGCTGTTACATCAGTTGTGTCACACCGCTGGGGGTTCGATGGCAACGACAGAGCACGGCCCGCTCGCGGGTGTGCGCGTGGTCGAGCTGGCGGGTATCGGACCCGGCCCGTTCGCCGCGATGCTGCTGGCCGACCTCGGCGCCGACGTCGTCAGGGTCGACCGGCCCGGCGGCGCGGGGCTCGGCATCGACCCCGCGTACGACCTCACCAACCGCAACAAACGCTCGGTACTCGTCGACCTCAAGGCCGAGGACGGCCCGGACCGCGTCCTGGACCTGGTCGAACGCGCCGACATCCTCATCGAGGGCTACCGGCCGGGCGTCGCCGAGCGCCTCGGCGTCGGCCCCGACGCCTGCCTGGCCCGCAACCCGCGGATCGTGTACGGGCGGATGACTGGCTGGGGCCAGGACGGACCGCTCGCCGAACAGGCCGGGCACGACATCGCGTACATCGCCCTCACCGGCACCCTCTCCATGATCGGCAAGCCCGGTGAGCCGCCCACCGTCCCCGCCAATCTGGTCGGCGACTACGCGGGCGGCTCGCTCTACCTCGTCGTCGGCGTCCTCGCCGCCCTCCAGCACGCCCGGACCCCCGGCGGCGCGGGCCAGGTCGTGGACGCGGCGATCGTCGACGGCGCCGCCCATCTCGCCACGATGATCCACGGGATGCTGGCGGCCGGCGGCTGGCAGGACCGGCGCGGCTCCAACCTCCTGGACGGCGGCTGCCCGTTCTACGGGTCGTACGAGACCTCCGACGGCCAGTACATGGCGGTCGGCCCGCTGGAGCAGCAGTTCTACGACGAGTTCATCAAGCTCCTCGGCATCGAGGACCGGGCCCCGGACCGCAGCGATTTCACCCGCTGGGATGAGCTGCGCACGGTCGTCGCCGACCGGTTCAGGACCCGGACACGCGCGGAGTGGACCGAGGTCTTCGAAGCCACGGACGCCTGCGTGGCCCCGGTCCTCTCGCTCCGCGAGGCCCCGCACCACCCGCACCTCGCTGCCCGCTCCACCTTCGTCGAGCACGCCGGCCTCGTCCAGCCCGCCCCCGCACCCCGCTTCTCCGCCACCCCGGTCTCCGTGCGCAGCGGACCCGCGCAGCCCGGCGCGGACACCGAGGGCGTCGCCCGGGACTGGGACGTACCGAGCATCCACCGGTCCGGGAAGGACACCACCGCCTGATGGAACTCTCCCTGCCGCTGAACTACGCGGGTGACCCGCGCGAGGCCTGCGACCAGGTCGCAGCGCTGGAGTCCGCCGGACTCGACGCCGTCTGGGTCGCGGAGGCGTACGGCTTCGACTCGCCCACCCTCATGGGCTATCTGGCCGCGCGTACCGAACGCATGAAGATCGGCGCGGCGATCCTCAACGTCTACTCCCGCACTCCCGCCCTGATCGCCCAGACCGGCGCCGGACTCGACGCGATCTCCGGCGGCCGGGCGCTGCTCGGGCTCGGCGCGTCCGGGCCGCAGGTCGTCGAGGGCTGGCACGGCAAGGCGTACGACAAGCCGCTCGGCCGGACCCGCGAGACCGTCGAACTGTGCCGCCGGATCTGGCGCCGCGAGGTCATCGACCACCACGGCATCACCGACATGCCGCTGCCCAAGGAGAAGGGCGGCCGGCTCGGCAAGCCGCTGAAGATCCTCACCCGTCCGGTGCGCGAGGAGATCCCGCTCCACATCGCCTCGCTCGGCCCCGCCAACGTCCGGCTGACCGCCGAGATCGCCGACGGCTGGCTGCCCACCCTCTACCTTCCCGAGAAGCCCAGCAGGTGTGGGGCACGGCCCTCGCCGAAGGTGCCGCCGAGCGTGACCCGGCGCGCGGACCGCTGCAGACCGTGGCCGGGGGACTGCTTGCCATCGGCGACGACGCGGCCGCGCTCAGGGACCTCGCCCGCCCGCAGATCGCCCTGTACGTCGGCGGCATGGGCGCCAAGGGCAAGAACTTCTACAACGACCTCGCCGTCGCGTACGGATACGAGAAGGAAGCCGCGCTCATCCAGGAGCTCTACCTCTCCGGGAAGAAGAAGGAGGCCGAGGCCGCGGTCCCGGACGAATTCTGCGAACTCATGTCGCTGTGCGGGCCCGAGGGGTACGTACGCGACCGCATCGAGGCGTTCCGCGAGTCGGGCGTCACCATGCTCAACGTCATCCCGGTCGGTCCCGACCCGGCCCGGCTGATCTCCACCGTCAAGAACTGGCTCTAGGGGGCCCGCAGTGCAGCGGCAGATCTTCACCGAGGAGCACGACGCGTTCCGCGAGACCGTCCGGACCTTCCTGACCAAGGAAGTCCACCCGCACTACGAGCAGTGGGAGAAGGACGGCATCGTCTCGCGCGAGGCCTGGCTCGCGGCCGGCCGGCAAGGGCTGCTCGGCCTCGCCGTCCCCGAGGAGTACGGGGGCGGCGGCACCACCGACTTCCGCTACAGCGCCGTCCTCGCCGAGGAGTTCACCCGGGCCGGCGCCCCCGGGCTCGCGCTCGGCCTGCACAACGACATCATCGGCCCCTACCTCACCGGCCTTGCCACCGAGGAACAGAAGCGGCGCTGGCTGCCCGGCTTCTGCAGCGGCGAGATCATCACCGCCATCGCGATGACCGAACCCGGCGCCGGTTCCGACCTCCAGGGCATCCGCACCACCGCCGAGGACAAGGGCGACCACTGGCTGCTCAACGGCTCCAAGACGTTCATCTCCAACGGCATCCTCGCCGACCTGGTGATCGTCGTCGCGAAGACCACCGCGGAGGGCGGCGCGAAGGGGCTCTCGCTGATCGTCGTCGAACGCGGTGCGGAGGGCTTCGAGCGAGGCCGCAACCTCGACAAGATCGGCCAGAAGTCGCAGGACACGGCCGAGCTGTTCTTCAACGACGTCCGCGTCCCCAAGGAGAACCTGCTCGGTGAGCGCGACGGCGCGTTCGTCCACCTGATGACCAACCTGGCGCAGGAGCGGATGGGCATAGCGGTCGCCGGCATCGCCGCCGCCGAGTACCTCCTGGAGATCACCACCCAGTACGTCAAGGAGCGCGAGGCCTTCGGGCGGCCGCTCTCCAAGCTCCAGCACATCCGCTTCGAGATCGCCGAGATGGCCACCGAGTGCGCCGTCACCCGGGCCTTCCTCGACCGGTGCATCGTCGACCACTCGGACGGGAAGCTCGACGCCGTGCACGCGTCGATGGCCAAGTGGTGGGCCACCGAACTGCAGAAGCGCGTCGCCGACCGCTGCCTCCAGCTCCACGGCGGCTACGGCTACATGACGGAATACCGGGTCGCCAAGGCGTTCACCGACGGCCGCATCCAGACCATCTACGGCGGCACGACCGAGATCATGAAGGAGATCATCGGCCGCTCGCTGCTCGCCTGACCCCCGACGCCCGATCACCCTCGAAAGGCTGCTGTCTTGAGTACCGAAGCATTTGTCTACGACGCGATCCGCACCCCGCGCGGCCGCGGCAAGGCCAATGGCGCCCTGCACGGCACCAAGCCGATCGACCTCGTCGTCGGCCTCATCCACGAAATGCGCAACCGCTTCCCGGGCCTGGACCCGGCCGCCATCGACGACATCGTCCTCGGCGTGGTCAGCCCCCTCGGCGACCAGGGCTCCGACATCGCCCGGATCGCCGCCATCGCCGCCGGACTCCCGGACACCGTGGCGGGCGTCCAGGAGAACCGGTTCTGTGCCTCCGGTCTGGAAGCCGTCAACCTGGCTGCCGCAAAGGTCCGTTCGGGCTGGGAGGACCTGATCCTCGCAGGTGGTGTCGAATCGATGTCCCGGGTGCCGATGGGCTCCGACGGCGGCGCCTGGGCGATGGACCCGATGACCAACTACGAGACCGGCTTCGCCCCGCAGGGCGTCGGCGCCGACCTCATCGCCACCATCGAGGGCTTCTCGCGCCGCGACGTCGACGAGTTCGCCGCGCTCTCCCAGGAGCGGGCCGCCGAGGCGTGGAAGGACGGCCGGTTCGCGCGCTCCGTCGTCCCGGTCAAGGACCGCAACGGCCTCGTCGTCCTCGACCACGACGAGCACATGCGCCCCGGTACCACCGCCGACTCGCTGGCCGCGCTCAAGCCCTCGTTCGCCACCATCGGCGAGCTGGGCGGCTTCGACGCCGTGGCACTGCAGAAGTACCACTGGGTCGAGAAGATCGACCACGTCCACCACGCGGGCAACTCCTCCGGCATCGTGGACGGCGCCGCGCTCGTCGCCATCGGCAACAAGGAGACCGGCGAGCGGTACGGACTCACGCCGCGCGCCCGGATCGTCTCCGCTGCGGTCTCCGGCTCCGAGCCGACCATCATGCTGACCGGCCCCGCGCCCGCCACCCGCAAGGCCCTCGCCAAGGCCGGACTCACCATCGACGACATCGACCTCGTCGAGATCAACGAGGCGTTCGCCGGCGTCGTGCTCCGCTTCGCCCGGGACATGGGGCTCTCCCTCGACAAGATCAACGTCAACGGCGGCGCCATCGCGCTCGGCCACCCGCTCGGCGCCACCGGCGCGATGATTCTCGGCACCCTCATCGACGAACTGGAGCGCCAGGACAAGCGGTACGGCCTCGCCACCCTCTGCGTCGGCGGCGGCATGGGCGTCGCCACCGTCATCGAGCGTCTCTGACCGTCCCCGGCCACCCCTTGCTTACGGAGAACACCGCAATGACCGAGAGCACGACCATCCGCTGGGAACAGGACGAGACCGGCGTCGTCACCCTCGTACTCGACGACCCCAACCAGTCCGCCAACACGATGAACCAGGCCTTCAAGGACTCCATCGCGGCCATCGCCGACCGCGCGGAAGCCGAGAAGGACTCCATCCGCGGCATCATCTACACCTCCGCCAAGAAGACCTTCTTCGCGGGCGGCGACCTCAAGGACATGATCAAGGTCGGTCCGGAGAACGCCCAGGACGCCTTCGACGTCGGCACCGCCATCAAGAACTCACTGCGCCGCATCGAGACCCTCGGCATCCCCGTCGTCGCCGCCATCAACGGCGCGGCCCTCGGCGGTGGTTACGAGATCGCGCTCGCCTCCCACCACCGCATCGCCCTCGACACGCCCGGCTCCCGCATCGGCCTGCCCGAGGTCACCCTCGGCCTGCTGCCCGCGGGCGGCGGCGTCACCCGCACCGTACGCCTCATGGGCGTCGCCGACGCGCTGCTGAAGGTCCTCCTCCAGGGCACCCAGTACACCCCGAAGCGCGCCCTGGAGAACGGCCTCGTCCACGAGGTGGCGGCCACGCCCGAGGAGATGCTCGACAAGGCCCGCGCCTTCATCGACGCCAACCCCGAGTCCCAGCAGCCCTGGGACGTCAAGGGCTACAGGATCCCCGGCGGCACCCCGTCGAACCCGAAGTTCGCGGCCAACCTGCCCGCCTTCCCGGCCAACCTGAAGAAGCAGCTCGCGGGCGCCCCCATGCCGGCGCCCCGCAACATTCTGGCCGCCGCCGTCGAGGGCTCCCAGGTCGACTTCGAGACCGCGCTGACCATCGAGGCCCGGTACTTCACCGAGCTCGTCACCGGCCAGATCTCGAAGAACATGATCCAGGTGTTCTTCTTCGACCTCCAGGCCGTCAACTCCGGCGCAAACCGCCCCAAGGGCATCGAGGAGCGCCAGGTCAGGAAGGTCGCCGTCCTCGGCGCCGGGATGATGGGCGCGGGCATCGCGTACTCCTGCGCGCGCGCCGGCATCGAGGTCGTCCTCAAGGACGTCTCCACCGAGGCGGCCGCCAAGGGAAAGGCGTACAGCGAGAGGCTGCTCGCCAAGGCGCTCTCCCGGGGCCGCACGACCGAGGCGAAGCGCGACGAGCTGCTGGCCCGCATCACCCCGACCGGCGACGCGGCCGATCTGGCGGGCTGCGACGCCGTCATCGAGGCGGTCTTCGAGGACACCGCGCTCAAGCACAGGGTGTTCCAGGAGATCCAGGACATCATCGAGCCCGACGCGCTGCTCTGCTCCAACACCTCGACCCTGCCGATCACGGTCCTCGCCAAGGGGGTCACGCGCCCCGCCGACTTCATCGGACTGCACTTCTTCTCGCCCGTCGACAAGATGCCGCTGGTCGAGATCATCAAGGGCGAGCAGACCGGCGACGAGGCCCTGGCGCGCGCCTTCGACCTGGTCCGCCGGATCCAGAAGACGCCGATCGTCGTCAACGACTCGCGCGGCTTCTTCACCTCGCGGGTCATCGGCCAGTTCATCAACGAGGGCGTCGCCATGGTCGGCGAGGGCGTCGAGCCCGCGTCGGTCGAGCAGGCAGCGGCGCAGTCCGGCTACCCGGCCAAGGTCCTCTCGCTGATGGACGAGCTGACGCTGACCCTGCCGCGCAAGATCCGCAACGAGACGAAGCGCGCGGTCGAGGAGGCGGGCGGCACCTGGGCCGGGCACCCTGCGGACGCGGTCATCGACCGGATGGTCGACGAGTTCGGTCGTACCGGCCGGAGTGGTGGCGCGGGGTTCTACGAGTACGACGAGGAGGGCAAGCGGGCCCGGCTGTGGCCGGGGCTGCGCGAGCACTTCACGAAGGCCGGCACCGACATCCCCTTCATCGACATGAAGGAGCGGATGCTCTTCTCCGAGGCCCTGGACAGCGTCCGCTGCCTGGAGGAGAACGTCCTCATCTCGGTCGCCGACGCCAACATCGGCTCCATCATGGGCATCGGCTTCCCGCCGTGGACCGGAGGCGTGCTCCAGTACATCAACGGGTACGAGGGCGGCCTGCCCGGCTTCGTGGCGCGCGCCCGGGAACTCGCCGAGAAGTACGGCGACCGGTTCCTGCCGCCCGCGCTGCTGCTGGAGAAGGCCGAGAAGGGCGAGACCTTCCACGACTGACCGGCGGCCCGGCGGGCCACGTGCGGCCGGGGGCTGCGGCATCCGCACCCTCCGGCCGGAAAATGCCGGGTGGACAGCGGGACACCCTGCTAGCGTCAGTGCCATGAAGCGCGCTGCTGCCATGACGACGACGCCGGAGAGTGTCCCGGCGCGCTGACAGATGTCTCAGTCCGAAGCCCCGGGGCGAGTGCCCCGGGGCTTCGGCTTGCGGCCACTCGCCCGATGACCGCGAGGAGACCGCCATGCACGACCACCGCAAGCTCGGCCGCGAACTGGCCCTGTTCGACACCGATCCGCTGATCGGCGCGGGACTTCCGTACTGGCTGCCCGACGGCGCAACCGTGCGGCACACCCTGGAGGAGTACATCCGTACCGCTGAGCGGCGGGCCGGCTACCGGCATGTGTACTCGCCGGTGCTGGGCAAGCGGGAGCTGTACGAGATCTCCGGGCACTGGTCGCACTACAGCGACGACATGTTCCCGCCGATGGACCTGGGATCGGAGCAGGTCGTCCTGCGGCCGAGTCTCTGTCCCCACCACGCGGTGATCTACCGCTCCCGCTCGCACAGCTACCGCGAGCTCCCGCTGCGCATGGCCGAACTGGGCGGCATGTACCGCTCCGAACTCTCCGGTGTGCTCGGTGGGCTGACCCGCGTCCGGGCCATCCAGTTGAACGACGCGCACATCTTCTGCACCCTGGACCAGGTCGCCGACGAGGCGCGGGCCGCCCTGGAGATGATCCGCAGTGCCTACGAGGCTCTGGGCATCCGCCCGGCCCGCTACCGGCTCTCCCTCCCCGGCCCCGGCGGCAAGTACGTGGCCGCCCCCGAGAAGTGGCAGCGGTCCACCGCCCTGCTCACCGAGGTACTCGACCGCTCCGGCCTGCCGTACGACTCGGCGGAGGGCGAGGCCGCGTTCTACGGCCCGAAGATCGACGTCCAGGTCACCGATGGTGCGGGCAGGGAATCCACCCTGTCCACCGTCCAGGTCGACTTTCACCAGCCCGAGCAGTTCGACCTGCACTACATCGGCGCGGACGGCGCGAAACACCGGCCGGTCATGATCCACCGCAGCATCATCGGCAGCGTGGAGCGGGCCGTCGCCCACCTCATCGAACAGCATGGCGGCGCCTTCCCCGCCTGGCTCGCCCCGACCCAGCTGGCGATCCTCCCGGTCTCCGCGGCGGAACTGCCGAACGCCGTCGCGCTGGCGGCGCGCTGCACCGAGCGCGGGCTGCGGGCCGAGATCGCCGGGCCGGAACACGGCACCCTGGGCGCCCGCATCCGGGAGGACCGCCTGGTGCCGTACCAGGCGGTGATCGGAGCCAAGGAAGCCGTCGACGACCACGTCGCCGTACGGCTGCGCGACGGACGCCGCCTCGACCCGCAACCCGCCGACGCCTTCCTCGAACGGATCGGCGCGCTCATCGACGACCACAGCACCGAGCTGTGGGACGACGCCGTGTAACGGACCGTACGCCGGAAGTGAGCCCCTGTCGCCGGCGGGGCTCACTCCGCCGTGAACGCCGCCCGCAGCTCTTCCTTGAGCGACCGCTGGAACGCGGTCACCAACGCCTGCAGCACCATCGGCTGCATATGGGCCGACAGCGACTTCATCGCCGCCACATGCTCCGGGTCCGACTCCCGCTCCCGGTACGGATTCCACACCTCGTCCCGGAACAGCCGCGTCAGCTCGCGCGCGGCGGAACGGGTGTGCTCCAGCAGAACCGTGCGGGCCGCGAGGATCGTCTCGTGCGCGATCGGGACGTCGAGCAGCTCGACGCCGAGACGCAGCAGCCCGGGATCGACCCGGTAGCTCCCGGCCGCCTCCGCACGCTCCAGAACGCCCATCGCGGCCAGCCGGTCGATGTCCCCCTCGGTCAGCGCCCGTCCCGCCCGCCGCTCCAGCTCCGCCCGGGTCGTGTGCTCCGCCGAGTCCGGCGCCCAGGACGCCACCAGCGCCCGGTGGATGGCCAGATCGTGAGCGCTCAGATCGGGCGGCAGCTGCTCCAGATAGCGTTCGATCGCGGCGAGGGTCATGCCCTGGTGCTGAAGCTCCTCGATCAGCGCCAGCCGCGAGAGGTGCTCGTGCCCGTAGTGACCGACCCGGCGCGGTCCGATCACCGGGGGCGGCAGGAGCCCCCGCGTGCTGTAGAAACGCACGGTGCGTACGGTGACTCCGGCGCGCGCCGCCAGCTCGTCGACGGTGAGCGTCGGCTCCTCGGTCCCGGTCGCCATGTCTGCTCCTCGCTCCTGACCGCTGGGCACTGCTGTCCTCGGTCACGGCTGTACGTGGGCACGGCCGCATCCGTTGCATCAATCCGGTTCAACAGTATTGCTGTCTCACCACTGTTGTGAAAGTGTCCGGCAGCATCGAAGCGCAGTCCCACCCCCCGGTACGGACCCGCAAGGTCCGGCCGATGGCGCCAGGAGGCGGCCGTGACCACGATCCTGCGACTTCCCGCCGAACCCGGGCAACTCACGCTCCCCGCCCTGCTGCTGCGCAACGCCGAGGACCATGGTGACCTTCCGGCGCTCTCGTGGCGGGCCGACGGTGACGACTCCGGATGGACGACCCTCACCTGGCGCGAGGTGCGGCGCAAGACCGCGGTACTCGCCGCCGGATTCGCCGCGCTCGGCGTGGAACGCGGCGATCAGGTTCTCATGATGATGGGCAACCGGCCCGAACACTGGCTGAGCGACCTCGCCCTCACCCACCTGGGAGCCGTCCCCGTGACGGTGTACTCCACCGCGGCCCCAGGACAGATCGCGCACATCGCCCGGCACAGCCGCGCCCGGTTCGCGATCGTCGAGGGTGCCCGGGAACGGGAACGCTGGGAGCCGCTCCTCGCGGACGGCACCGTACCGCTGGAGAAGCTGGTCGTCGTCGAGGCGGCGGAGGCGGGCCCCCACCGCACGTACGGATCGCTGCACGCCACCGGGGCCCGCCTGTACCGGCCGGACGCCTTCGAGAAGGCATGGCGGGAGTCGCGGGCCGAGGACCCGCTCACCGTCGTCTACACGTCCGGCACCACCGGCGATCCCAAGGCCGTCCCGATCGACCATCGCAGCGTCGTCGTCAACGCCGTCGCCCTGGACCGGGTGGTGGAACTCCCCGACCATGCCGCGCACGTCTGCTACCTCCCGTTCGCCCACATCGCGGAGCGGATGCTCGGCATCTACCTGCCGGTCTTCCGAGCCTCGCACGTCCACCTCTGCCCCGACCCGTCGGCCGTCGCAGCCACGGTGCGTGCCCTCCGCCCGGCCCAGTTCTTCGGCGTCCCGCGAGTCTGGGAGAAGCTCGCCGCATCGGTGCGGGCCGCCCTCGCCACCCTGCCGGAGGAACAGCGCGCGGCGATCGACGCCGCGGCCGCGACGGCCCGCGAGCACGTCGCCCACCGGGAGCGCGGCGAACAGCCGCCGGCCGAGCTGGAAGCCGCCTACCGGCAGGCCAGGACGACGGTGCTGGAACCGTTCCTGGCACGGGCCGGCTTCGACAGGCTGGTGTGGGCGGCGAGCGCGTCCGCGCCGATGCCGCTCGACGTGGTCCGTTTCTGGGCCGGCTTCGGCATCGTGATCATGGATGCCTGGGGGCTGACCGAGACGGTCGGCGTCTTCACCTGCAACAGCCCGACCGGCTTCCGGCTCGGCTCGGTGGGCCGGCCGCTGGAGGGCCTGGAACTGAGCGCCGCGGACGACGGCGAGATCCTGGTCCGCGGCGAGACGGTCTTCACGGGCTATCTGCGCGCCGACGGCACGGTGGAGCGCGTGCTCGACTCGGACGGCTGGTTCGCGACCGGTGACATCGGCCGGATCGACGAGGACGGCTACCTGTGGCTCACGGACCGCAAGAAGGAGATGATCGTCACCTCGACCGGCAAGAACGTCTCCCCGGCCCTCGTCGAGAACACCCTCAAGGAGCACCCCTTGATCGGCCAGGCACTCGTCCACGGCGACGGCCGCTCCTACCTCGTCGCGTTGCTGGTCCTGGACACCGAGACGGCGCCCGCCTGGGCGGCGGCCCGCGGTATCGACAGCGACCTGTCCGCACTCGTGGACCATCCGGCGATCCGGGAGGAGGTCGCCCGCGGCGTCGAGGCGGCCAACACCCGGCTCAACCGCACCGAGCAGGTCAAGCGGTACCGGCTGCTGTCGGGGGAATGGGGTCCGGAGACGGGCGAACTGACGCCGTCCCTGAAACTGCGGCGGCGAGTGATCTGCGACATGTACGGCGAGGCCATCGAGGCGCTGTACGGGCACGAGTGAACCCGGCCGGTTGTCAGCGGCGGCTCCTACGCTGGTGTCATGTCGGAGATCACGTATGTACGGGGGGACGCCACGGCGCCGCGGGGCAAGGGCGTCAAACTGATCGCGCATGTCTGCAACGACCTGGGCGGGTGGGGCAAGGGGTTCGTCCTCGCCGTCTCCCGCCGCTGGCCGGAACCGGAGGCCGCCTACCGGCGCTGGCACCGGGAGCGCGCGGGCAACGACTTCGGCCTGGGCGCCGTGCAGTTCGTCCAGGTGGGGCCGTACGTGTGGGTGGCGAACATGGTGGGGCAGCGGGGCATGCGTACGGGCAGCAAAGGGGTGCCCGTACGGTACGAGGCGATCGGCACCGCGCTGGGCTCCGTCGCCGAACGGGCAGTCGAACTGGGGGCGTCGGTCCATATGCCACGGATCGGTTGCGGTCTCGCGGGCGGCAGTTGGTCCCGGATCGAGCCGCTGATCGAGCAGCGGCTGGTGGGCAGGGGGATATCCGTGACGGTGTACGACTACGGGGAGGGGCCCGTCGCGCACCGTGGCTGAACCCTCGTCACGGGTGTACCGGTCCCCGAAGCCCCTCGCCACCGAGCACGGCGGCGAATGGAAGCCGGTGCACTTCGAGTTCGACCGCGAAGAGCTGCTACGACGGCCGGCCGTACGGAACAGCGGACCGGAGTCCGGCGTCATCTCGCCCGAGACCGTGGCCCGGATCGACGAGCACTCCGATTCACCGGAGGGGGAGGGCGAGGAGTTGCCGCACTGCCGGGCTGGATCCCGCCGCCCCTGTCGCTCGCCGGAAATCGCATACTGGAAGACACATCAGCCGGGTACCGATCCGCACGCCCGCCGACTGCTGGGAGCGCCCGCATGAGCAGCGAAGAACCCCGAGGGAGCGGCCCCGAGCCGCCGCCGCCCGGCGGAGTGCTGTGGAGCCTCGCCGGTGACGTCCGCGCCCTGCTGATGCTCCCCGCGGCCCTCACCCTCCAGGTCGCGCACCCGGCGGTCGGCGCGGGCGTCGACGAGCACTCGGTGTTCCGTACGGACCCGTGGGGGCGCGGCGAACGGTCCCTGCGCTCGCTCCAGCTCTGGGTGTACGGGGGCGAGGGAGCAGCCGAGGAGGGGAGGAGGCTGCGGAAGCTGCATCGCACCATCCAGGGCACGGACAGCCGAGGGCGCCGCTACCACGCGCTGTCACCGGAGAACTACGCGTGGGTGCACGCCACCGGCTTCCCCGTGTACCAGCACGCCACGCGCTATCTCGTTCGCCCCCTCACCGCGGCGCAGGAACAGGCCCTGTACCGGGAATGGCTTCAGGTCGGCCGGGTCCTCGGCATCCACGACCGGGACATGCCTCAGTCGATCGAGGAGTTCTGGCCGTACTTTCGCAAGATGCTCGCCGACGAGATCGAGGCGACCGTCGTCGTCGAGGAGCTGATCGCCACCGACCGGCCGGTACCGCCGCCGGACCGGGGTCCGCTGCCGGTCAGGTTGCTGCTCAAGGCCCTGTGGCCGGTCCTGTTCCCGCCGCTGGCCCGGTTCCGCAGGTTCATCACCATCGGGCTGATGCCGCCGGACGCGCGCGAGGCGATCGGTCTGGAGTGGACGGACGCGCAGGAGCGGAAGCTGCGCCGGTTCTGCGGTGTCGTCCGGGTCGTGGTGCCCGTGCTGCCTGAGCGGCTGCGTTATCTGCGGTTCGCCCGCGAGGCGCGGGCGGAGTACCGCAGAGCGGTCCGGGGCGCTTCTCGCTGAAGGTCCTCCGGAGTGGACGGGCGGCGTGGAGGGCGTCGCCCGTCAGGCCTGGGGACCGGGCGTTCGGATCAGGGTTTGCGCCCGACACCGCTGGCCGCGTGGCCCTGAGCAACGTCATCCCGCGGCCGGTCGGGATCGGGCCGCCAGGCCGCCGTCCTGACGACGCCGGGGTCGACCAGGTCCAGGCCGTGGAAGAAGCCGGCGATCTGTTCCGGACTGCGCAGGTGGTACGAGCTGGCCGAGTTCGCGTTGTACGTCCTGATGGCCGTGTTCAGCGCTTCGCTCGTGTTCGTACCGTCGCTCAGCGCCAGGTAGCTGCCCGACGGCAGCGCGGCCACGAGCCGGTCGACGATGGCCGACGGGCCGTCCTCGTCGGGCAGCTGTCCCATGATTCCCAGCATCGTCAGGCCGATCGGCCGGCTGAAGTCCAGCGTTCTGGCCGCCTGTTCGAGGATTGTGTCGACGTCCCTCACATCGGCGTCGATGTACGCACACGCGCCCTCGGGGGTGCCGGCGAGCAGTGCGCGGGCGTGGGTCAGCACGAGCGGGTCGTTGTCGACGTACACCACCCGGCACTCCGGCGCCAGGCGCTGAGCCACCTCGTGGGTGTTGTTGGCGGTGGGCAGGCCGGTGCCGATATCGAGGAATTGGCGTATGCCGGCCTCCGAGGTCAGGAAGTGCACCGCGCGGGCGAGGAACGCCCGTTGCAGCCGGGCGATCTGAGCGAAGTCGGGAAACGCCTGCAGGATCATGTCGCCGGCCTCGGCGTCGACGGGGTAGTTGTCCTTGCCCCCGAGGAGGTAGTTCCATACCCGGGCCGAGTGCGGCCGGTCCGTCTGCAGCCTGTCGGTAAGTGAGCGAGAAGGTTCATTCATGAACAGAGCTTGGCACAGAGGCGTGCTGCTCAGGCGGATACCCGCTTGATGAGCTCGGTCGGCGTGATCACCGAATCGGGCCCCCCTCCCTCGCCGTCCAGCCGCTGCATCAGCAGACGAACCATCAACCGCCCCATTCCTTCGACATCCTGACGGACCGTCGTCAACGGCGGATCGGTCGCCTCGGCGACCTGCTCCATGTCGTCGAAGCCCACCAGTGCCACATCCTCCGGCACCCGTCGGCCGTGCTCGCCCAGCACCCGCAGGGCGCCGGACGCCATCAGGTCGTTGGACGCGAACACTGCGTCGAGGTCGGGGTGGCGCGCCAGCAGCTCGGCCATCGCGCGGGCGCCGCCCTCCACGGTGAAGTCACCGTCCGCGACCAGGGACGGATCGGCTTCCGGCAGTACCTCGCGGTAGCCGTCGATCCGGTCGAGCGCCGACGTCTGGTCGCGGGGACCCGCAATGTGAGCGATCCGTCGCCGGCCGAGGGAGACCAGATGGCGTACGGCCTCGATGGCGCCCCCGCGGTTGTCGCAGTCGACGTAGGGGACGGAGTGTTCCGACGCGGCGCCCGTCGTGCCGGGGCGGCCGCCGTAGACCGTGGGGACCCGGAACCGGCGGATGATCGCGGGAAGTTCGTCGTCGGTGTGCAGCGAGAATGCCAGCACACCGTCCACATGGCCCCCGGCCAGATAGCGGGTGACCCGGTCGAAGTCGCCGCTTCCCTCCACCAGAAGCAGCACCAACTGGGCGTCGAACACATTCAGTTCACGGCTGATTCCGCGGATCTGGCGGGAGAAGAACGGGTCGGAGAAGATCCGGAACTCCGGCTCGTCGATGATCACGGCGACCGCGCCGTTGCGCCGCGTGACCAGGGTCCGTGCCGCATGGTTCGGTATGTAGCCGAGCTCCTCGACCGCCTTGCGGACCTGGTCCACCAGCGGCTGGCGCACCCCCGCCCCGCCGTTCACGACCCGGGAGACCGTCGCCCTGGAGACCCCGGCGAGGGCCGCCACGGCCTCCAGCGTGGGACGGACATCGCGAGCGGAATTGGGGCTCGGACCGGGCAAGGGACGCTCCTCGGGCGCACGGGACCGGCCGTGAGCGGCCGGGGCTGGCGGGCCAGCACGAACCCCGCCAGCCTATCCGGCGCCGTCACCCCGCCCGGGGGTGACGGCGCCGACGGTGGCCCTGTGGATCAGTCCCGGTCGTGGATCGGGTTCGTCGCGGCGATCTTTCTCCACGAGGCGGGCTGCCCGGCGCCCTCCACGGTCCGTGCCGCGCTGGGCGCCGGAGCCTCGGGCCGCGACGGCTGGTACAGCCAGGTGTCGAAGAACCCGGCGCGGCGTGCCCGACACCCGCTCCGCGTACGTCACGAAGCCGCTCACCTACGCGTTCCCGTAGGCATGCTCGGCCGGCCGGCCCTTCAGCAGCGCGAAGAAGGTCTCGTCACCCAGCTTGTTCCGCAGCGCCTGGAGGGCAAGCGCCCCACGGTCTTAGAGGAGCTCACAAAATGGGCGCCCGGCTCGCGACGCCTGGCACGCACGCTCGCCGCGTTGCCGAAATGCCCTAGTAGCTCCGCTACGAGGACCTTCCAGCGCCTTGCGATCGCACGCACCAGACGCCGCGAGCTGATCGGACTCCCATTTTGTGAGCTCCTCTTAGCCTCGATCCACCGGGTGATGGTTCGTCCAGTGCCTGGACATGAAAGTGGAGATGCACTCTGACCTGGGAAAATAGGAGTTCTCTAGGCTTCTA
>NZ_JBHVFU010000032.1:0-92259 GCF_042801455.1 Streptomyces sp. NPDC057565
TCGGCCCTCCCGCCCATAACCACAACAGTCACGGAGGAACAACGACCCAGTCCTGCTCGAATCACGCATTCCTCAGCAGAGTCCTGAAGGCGGGGGTATCCACGAAAGCACTCAGATGATCCGGCAGATTCCGTGGCGGCCTCCAAAGCCGTCCCACACCACAGGGGGTCACGCGGGACGATCTCGACGCGGCCGGCGGCCATGCCCACGCGCTCCCGACGGTCGGCCCAGATCCGCGTGCCCCGGCATTCCGGAGCTCACCCGATAGGAGTGGCTGTCAAAGCACTGCTGATCTTGGACATGTGCAGCGGTCCATCGTCTTTACGGACGGAGCACGGTGGCTCTCCCATCTCGTTGCCCGAGTGGCTCCGCTTCACCCTGTCGAAAACAGCGCGGGCACTACGAGCACCGCATGCCAAGTAGGTGAGATCTTGCGGAGCATGAGGGCACTCCAGGCAAACCGCGAGCAGGCCATCGGGCCGCCGGTGGAGGTCCTGGCCAAGCGGAGCGCACTGCTGGAGGAACTGGCCGCTCTGGAGGCGTCGTACAGCAAGGCTTACGTGGATGCGGAAGCCGCGGGCTGGACGCCGGAGGAACTCGCCCGGCTGGGACCGGATGAGCCGGTGAAACGGCCGCGAGTGCGCTCCCGGCGGAAGAGCTCGGCAGCGAAGATGCCTGCGGCACAGACGTCCGCGGTCACGCCGCAGACGGATTCGCCGGCGGGCGCAGTGCCCGCCCGGGGCGGGCCCCCGACGCAGCGGGCTCCGGTCGCCACCGGCGTATCCGTCTGGTCGGTGGCCTCCGACGAGGCGTAGGCAAGGTAGTTGGCGATCTCGTCGGGCTTGCTGTTGCTGCGCCGGGCCAGTGCCTACCGCATCTGGTGAGGGTCCCTCGCCTTGGTAATCGAACTCGGCAATGACCGGCAGCCGTTCGGCCGCCCAGTGGTAGACGCGCGGACGATTGCGCCGCGGGTGGTCACACGGTGCGGCTGCGGGCGCATTCCAGGGCGAACAGAATCGCGGCCGCCTCCGTCGGCCTGGTGGGGTGGAGGCCTGTGAGCTCGGTGAACCGGCTCAGCCTGTTGAGCACGGTGTTGCGGTGGCAGTACAGCTCGCGGGTAACCGCTGCGACGGACCCGGACCCGCAGTACGCGACCACAGTGTCCAGCAGGCGCTCGCGCTCGTGCGGAGGCAGCCGGTCCAGATCGGACAGCACCGAGTCGGCCAGCATCCCCGCCATCGGACCCAGCCGCGCCGCGGCCACGGGCATCCATGCCTCGGCAAGGGTCACCGGGTGCGCCGTCCCTCCGTCGATCGTCGTGGCGATCGTCTCGGCCACACGCACCATGTCGGGGACGCGGGCCAGTCCGCGCGCCACCGGCCCGACCGCGCATGCCACTCCGTCCAGCCAGGCGGGCGGGGGCGCGTCCGCCCCCTGCGGCAGCCTGGCCACGAGCACCAGCATGCCGTTGTGCTGCTGCAAGTGGGCGGACTGGCCCGTCAGTCGTGCCGTGACGGCCCTGCGCAGCTCCTGCTGCGACTCGGGCGGCGCGACCGCCACGGCGAACTCCGACTGTGCGTTCACCTGGAGGAGGGTGGCCACCTGCGCGACGAGTTGCTGGTCGCGGCCGTCCGAGGACAGCAGCCTGCCCATGAGTGCGGCCTGTTCGCGTTCCTGCTCGCGGGCCAGCACGGCGATCTGGTCCAGGTAGGCGGCGTGCACGTGCACGGTGTGGAACTCCACGGCTTCCCACACCCGCACCGCCCCTCGCGTCAGCTGCAGCTGGTCGTGCGGGCGGGTGCGTTCGAGCATCGCGGTCCACAGCACGCGGAAATCCATGCGTACCGCCTGCAGGAGCCGTTCCAGGGGCACGCCCTGGTGGGCACGGCGGCGGCCGAGCCGGTCCGGCACCTCGCGCAGGTCCTCGGGCACTGGCAGATCACCGATCAGGCGCAGTAGCAGTTCGAAGCAGGCCCGGGCGGTCTCACGCAGGTCCTCGGGCGGGACCGTGGCCTCGTAGCCGTCGAACGCGGAGACCTCCGGAACGTAGCGCCCGACCAGCTCGTCCAGGTCGTCCAGGCAGTCGCGCACGAGGGTGCGCAGCTCGGGGGAAACCGATGCGCCCATGTCAGCGCCGGGCCGGGCGGCGGGGGCGCGAGCGGGACCGTCAATGCGCGGTGGATTGTGCATGTGCCCATTATCGCTGCTCCGGCACGCAGCGTTTTGGCATTGTTCACGCTCTCCTGCCAGGGCATTGTGCTGTGCGTGCCCCGCTGCGCGGTCAGGGGGCCGTGCACGATCTCGAGGGGAATGCCCATGCACTTGACTCCACGCGAGCAGGAACGTCTGACGCTGTTCTCGGCCGCCGAACTCGCACGGCGGCGGCTGGCCCGCGGTGCCCTGCTCGGTGCGACCGAGGCCGTCGCCCTGGTGTGCGACGAGGTCCTGGAGATGGCCTGGGACGGCGTGCCGCTGGAGACCGTTGTCGTTCGTGCCCGGGAGGTCGTCCCGCGCGAGCAGCTGCTGCCGGGAGTTGCCGGGACTGTGCCGAGCATCCAGGTGGAGGCGCTCTTCCCGCATGGCTCCACGCTGGTCCACGTCGCAGACCCGTTCGGGCCGGCCGGGCCGAGCGACCCCGGCGCCGTGCTGGCCGTCGAGGGCGAGAGGGACCTGGCTCCCGGCCGCCGGCGCAAGGAGCTTCAGATCACGAACCGGGGTGCCCGTGCGGTGTGGGTCTCCTCCCACTTCCCGCTGGAGGAGGCGAACGCCGCTTTGGAGTTCGACCGCGAGGCCGCCTGCGGCCACCGGCTGGACGTCCCGGCCGGGACGTCGGACCGGTTCGAGCCCGGTGCGACCCGCACCGTCACCGTGGTGGCACGAGGAGGAAACCGATGAGCCGGATGTCCCGGCGCGCGTACGCGTCCCTGTACGGCCCGACCACGGGTGATCGGATCCGGCTGGCCGACACCGACCTGTGGGTGCAGGTGGAGGCCGACGACACCGAGCCCGGCGAGGAGATGCTCGGCGGCTGCGGCAAGACCGCCCGCGACGGCCTGCTCGTGGCCGGTCGCGCCCCGCGGGAGAGCGCTCTGGACATGGTGATCCTCGGCGTGGTCGTCATGGATCCACTGCTCGGAGTCCGCAAGACCAACATCGGCATCCAGGACGGCCGGATCGTCGGCGTCGGGCGGGCCGGCAACCCGGAGAACAACGACGGCGTCGAGCTCGTCGTCGATTCCCACACCGCGATGATCAACGGCCAGGGACTCATCGCCACGGCCGGGGTCGTCGACTCCCACGTCCACCTCTCCAGCCCCGAGGTGGTGCCTGCGGCGCTCTCCGCAGGCGTCACCACCATGGTCGGCATGGGCATCGGCGGCGTGTGGGACGTCGGCGCGAACCCCGCTTACAACCTGCACAGCCTCATCGAGGGCTGGCGCGACGCCCCGGTCAACGTGGCGTTCCTCGCCCGCGGCTCCTCCTCCTCGCAGGAGCTGCTGGAGCGTGCGGTCCTCGCCGGCTCCGGCGGCTTCAAGATCCACGAGGACTGGGGGGCCACGCCTCGCATCATCGACACCTGCCTGGGCGTCGCGGAGGAGGCCGACCTGCCGGTCGCCCTGCACACCGACACCCTCAACGAGTCCGGCTACCTGGCCGACACTCTCTCGGCCACCCGCGGACGCACCGTGCACGCCTACCACGTCGAGGGCGGCGGCGGCCACCCCGACCTGCTGGAGATCGTCTCCCAGCCGCACGTGCTGACCTCCTCCACCACCCCGACACTGCCTCTGACCCCGGCCACCGTCGCCGAGTTGCTGCCCATGACGATGACCGTCCACGGCGGCCACCACGGGGTGGAGAGCGACGTCTCCATCGCGGCGAGCCGAGTGCGCGAACACGCCATCGCCGCCGAGAACGCCCTGCACGACCTCGGCGCGATCAGCATCGTCAACTCCGACTCCATGGGCATGGGCCGCATCGCCGAGACCGCGCGCCGCACCTGGCAGCTCGCCCACGTCCAGGCCCACCTGGCCGGGCAGACCGGTGCGGACTTCGTCAACAACGAACGGGTGCTGCGCTACCTGGCCAAAATCACGCTGAACCCCGCGATCGCCCACGGCATGGCCTCGGACGTCGGTTCCCTGCGGCCCGGCAGCATCGCAGACATCGTGCTGTGGCGCCCCGCCACCTTCGGCGCGCAGCCGGAGCTGGTGCTCAAGGCGGGCTTCGTTGCCTGGGGGCTGTCGGGATCGGGCTCCGGCTCCACCCGGCTGACCCAGCCGCGGGTGATGAAGCCCTACTTCGGCGGCCTGGGCGGGGCTCCGCGCCGGCTGTCCACGGTCTTCGTTTCCCAGGCATGCCTGGACGACCGCGCCTGCGCCGACGCCCTCCCCAAGGGGGTGCGCTACACGGCCCTGCGCAACAGCCGCGGCCTGACACGCGGCGACATGGTCGCCAACACCGCCGTGCCCACGGTGCAGGTGCCCACCACGCCCGACCCGGTCCTCGTCGACGGCCGCCCGGTGGACATCCACCGCGCCGCCGACCTGCCGCTGACCCGCCTGCAGAACCTCGCCTGAACCGGCCACGGCCACCCGGCCCGGCCAGAACCGAACCGGACCGCACCGAACCGGTCCCCGCCCGCCCATCCGAAAGCCGCTCCATGCTCGATCTCAAACTCCGCAACGCCCGTATCCGCACGGTGGACGACCGCCATCCCAGCGCCCGCACCCTCGGCGTCCTGGCGGGGCGCATCGTCGGCCTCGACGAGACGGTCGAGGACCTGCCCGCGCGCACCGTGCTCGACTGCGGCGGCGCGGTCGTCGTCCCCGGATTCGGCGACGCCCACAACCACATGGCCTGGTTCGGCCAGTCCCTGGGCGAACTCGACCTGAGCACGGCGACCACGCTGTCCCAGGTCTACGACGCCGTCGCCCGCCGCGCGGCCGGCCTGCCGGCCGACGCCTGGATCGTGGGCTCCGGGTACGACGACACGATCATGGGCGGACACCCTCACCGCACGGAACTGGACCGGGCCGCCGACGGGCGGCCGGTGTGGCTCAAGCACCGCTCCGGGCACATGTGCGTGGCCGGCAGCGAGGTGCTGCGGCGCGCCGGCGTCCTCGACGGGAGCGTGGACGCCCCCGAGGGCGGGGTCGTGGTACGCGACGGCGACGGCACCCCGACCGGTCTGCTCCAGGAACGGGCCCAGTCTCTGGTCACCGACCTCGTCATGCCCTACCCGGTGGCCGACCTGGCCGACGCCCTCGGCCGGGCGAGCGAGGTCTACGCCGCGGAGGGCCTGACCCATGTGGTGGAGGCCGGGATCGGGCTCGGCCTCATCGGCCGCAGCCCCGTCGAGGCCGCCGCCTACCAGCTGGCCCGCGAACGCGGCACGCTGCGCACCCGGGTCGAGCTGATGGTGGCCGCCGACAACCTGCACGCCCTGCACGCGCACGCCGACGACGGCATCACCACCGGAATCGACCTGGGCCTGCGCTCCGGCTTCGGCGACGACCGGCTGCGCCTGGGCCCGATGAAGATCTGGCTGGACGGATCGCTGATCGGCCGCACGGCTGCGGTCTCCGAGCCGTTCTGCGGGCACGACCACGCGAGTGGCGTCTACCAGAACAGCCCGGAGGAGATGCACCGGCTCGTCGTCGACGCCCACCGGGCCGGCTGGCGGGTGGCCGCGCACGCCATCGGCGACAGCGCCGTCGACCTCGCCCTGGACGCCTTCACCGAGGCACAGCACATCCTGCCCCGCCCGGACGTGCGGCACCGCATCGAGCACTCCGGGGTGGTCCGACCCGACCAGCTGGACCGCTACGCCGCGCTGGGCGCGGTCCCGGTGCCGCAGCCGCGTTTCCTGTACGAGGTGGGCGACAGCATGGCCGAGGGACTCGGCCCCGAACGCACCCTCTGGATGTACCGGCACCGGTCCTTCCTCGACCGGGGGATCCGGGTGCCGGGCAGTTCCGACCGGCCCGTCGCCCCGGGCGCCCCCCTCCTCGGCATCCAGTCCATGGTCGAGCGTCTCAGCCGGGCGGGCACAGTGCTCGCCCCGGATGAGCGGGTGAGCGCGGAGCAGGCCCTGCGGGCCTACACCATCAATGCGGCGTGGGCCAGCCACGACGAGGACCGTCGCGGCAGCATCACGCCGGGCAAATTCGCCGATTTTGTCATACTTTCCGATGACCCTGTCAGTGTCGACAGTGCTCGGATTGGCGCCATCGACGTCCTGGCCACCTTCGTGGCCGGGGAGTGTGTCCACGGCGCCGACTCACTCGGGGACATCGCAGCCGCGGATGGTCCCCTCTCTACGTCCGGATCGCCCCGGCCGCACCCAAGGAGTCACACATGAGCACAGTCGGTCAGGTCACCCCAGGGGCTCCGCCGGGCACGCCGGCCACAGCGACCGGCAAGGACGCCGGGCGGGTCGCCTTCGCGGCCTTCGTCGGCACGGCACTGGAGTGGTACGACTACTTCCTCTTCGGCACCGCCTCCGCCATCGTTTTCAACCGGCTGTACTTCACCACCCTCAACCCCACCACGGCCACCCTGGCATCCTTCGCGACCTTTGGTGTCGGATTCGCCGCCCGACCGATCGGCGCACTCGCCTTCGGCTGGCTGGGCGACCGCATGGGCCGCAAGCCGGCTCTGCTGATCACCGTGGTGATGATCGGTATGGCCACCGGGCTGCTCGGTGTGCTGCCGGGCTACGCAACCATCGGCATCGCCGCGCCGCTGCTGCTGGTGCTCCTGCGCCTGGTCCAGGGCATCGCCGTCGGTGGAGAGTGGGGCGGCGCAGTCACCCTGGCCGTGGAGCACGCGCCGCCGGAGAAGCGCAGTTGGTACGCCGCACTCCCCCAGGTCGGCTCTCCTGTGGGCACCCTGCTCTCCTCCGGCGCCTTCTCCCTGGTACTCCTCCTGCCGTCCGGGTCCTTCGACTCCTGGGGCTGGCGTCTGCCGTTCCTGCTCGCCTTCCCGCTGATGGGCATCGCCGTCTACATCCGCCGCAGGGTGGAGGAGTCGCCGCTCTTCGACGAGATGATGGAGCACAACGAGCAGGCCAAGGTGCCGGCGCTCGACGTCTTCCGTAAGGCCTGGGGCCGACTGCTGATCGCGATAGCCTCGGCAACCCTGGGAGTCGGCGGGTTCTACATGCTGACCACCTTCATGATCAGTTACGGCGCCGACACCCTGGGACTGCCGCGATCCCTCATGGTCAACGGAACGCTGGTGGCTGCAGTCGTCGAGATCGCGGTGATCATCGTCGTGGGACGCATGGCGGACCGCCTCGGCCCCGGCCGGGTCATGCTGTGGGGCGGCCTGTTCAGCGCCGTCCTCGCCTTCCCGGTCTTCTGGCTGGTCGAGACCAAGAATCCCTTCGTGGTCGTGCTGGCCATGACAGTCGGCGTCGCGGTGCTCTCCATCGCCTACGCAGTGTCCGGGGCGCTGCTCGCCGACCTGTTCCCGGCGCAGCTGCGCTACACCGGCGTGGCGCTGTCCTACAACCTCGCCGGCGCACTCACCGGCTTCCTGCCGTTCCTGGCGACCGCACTGCTGGCGGCCGGCGGCGGTGCCTCGTGGCCGGCGGCCCTGCTGCTGATGATCCTGTCCCTGATCACCGCCCTTGGCGGACTCCTGGGCGCACGGATGCGCGAGAAGGACAACGTCACCACCGTCTGAGCCTCGCCAGGCCCCGTCGCCCGGACCGCCGGCACCGCCCCGTGCGCTGCCGACGGTCCGGGCGAACCACACCGTGCGGCCCGCTGCCTCCTCGTGCAGCGGGCCGCATCTCGTCGAAGAGCGGCGACTCCTCCACCCTGCGGCGGATGTAGACGGCGATGCCCATCAGCGGGAAGGCGAGCAGGAACGGCAGACGCCAGCCCCAGGAGTCGAAGGACCCGGACGCGTTTCCCTCCCCGGCTGAAGCCGGGGATACCCACGCAAGATCAGGGATGGAGACCTCCATCCACGCGGTGCATCCGGCCGACGACCACGAGATCGTCGTGTTGCGCATCCACGAGCACCTGGCCGATGCGGACCGGCGGCCGCCGGTGTACCACCGCTCGGGTCTACACCTGCTGGGAGGCCACATGTGAGCACGTTTCCCGGGGCCCGCACCGCTGATGTCGGTGCGGGCCCCGGGTGCGTGTTCGGAATCAGGCCAGAGTGGCCAGGACCAGTCGTGGGGACGGCGGCGCAGCTTGGCCGCGCTACTCGTGCCCCTTCCTGTCGTGTGCGCCGGAGGCCGAAGGGGGAGACGGTCGGCGGCAGCACGGCCCGTTGCGGGGTGGTGGGGCACGAGCGCCGTGCGGTGGACGATGGGTGCCGCGCTTCCTTCCGGTGGAACGGGCACAGTGCGGGTGACGGGGCGGTCGGCGCCGTCCGGATCGTGCGGCCGGCCGCCCTGCGCGGTGGGGATCAGCCCGCTGCGGCCGGTGCCGGGGTGGCGTCGGGCAGAACAGGGACGGGCTGGTGTTCATCAGCGCCTATGGGCGGGACGTCCTTGCCGTCGAGGACGGCCTTGGCGCGTTCGAGGTCGAATTCCTTCTCCCACTTGGCGATGAAGATGGTGGCGACCGCGTTGCCGAGGACGGTGGTGAGGATGCGGCCCTCGTTGAGGAATCGGTCGATGCCGACGATGAGGGCCAGGGCCGCCATGGGGACGTGGCCGATGATGCTGACGCTGCTGGCCAGGACGACGAACGCGCCGCCGGGCACGCCGGCTGCTCCCTTGCTGGTGAGCATCATGATGCCGAGCATGACCAGCTGCTCGCCGATGGAGAGGTGGATGTCCAGGGCCTGGGCCAGGAAGAGCGAGCTCATGGTCAGGTAGATGGCAGTGCCGTCGAGGTTGAAGGAGTAGCCGGCCGGGAGGTGAGGCCCACGACCGGGCGGGAGGCGCCGAGGTGTTCCATCTTGCCGACCATGCGGGGCAGGACGGCCTCGCTGGAGCAGGTGGCCAGGATGATCAGGATTTCTTCCTTGAGGTAGCGGCAGAGCTTGAACAGATTCAGGCCGGTGTAGCGCAGCAGGCCGCCGAAGACGACGAGGATGAACACCACGCAGGTCGCGGAGAAGATCGCGACGAGGATCAGCAGTTGGTGCAGGGTGCTGATGCCGTACTTGCCCACCGTCAGTGCCAGGCCGCCGAACGCGCCGAGCGGAGCGGTGCGCATGACCCAGCCGACGACCTTGAAGACGATCTTGGAGATGTTCTCCACGCCGCGCAGCAGCCCCTGTGCCGGCTCGCCGACGGCCTTGATGCCGATGCCGAACAGCACCGAGACCAGCATGACGGGCAGGATCTCGCCTTCGGTGAAGGCGGAGAACATGGTGCCGGGGATGATCGACAGGATGAAGTCCGGCAGGTCGATGTGGGTGCTGGTCGTGCCTTCGGGCAGGTCGTCGGTGCTCAGGGAGGACGCGGCGATGTGCATCCCCGCGCCCGGATGGAAGACGTTGCCGACGATCAGGCCGACGGCCATGCACAGGCCATCCCGGCCTGCTGAAGCTCCGTCACCCGCGCGACCGGCGAGCTCGCGCGAGCTTCCCGCATGTGTGCCGGCTGGTGGTGCCGCGTCAGCCGGAGTCGACGAGCCGGTTCTCCCATGCCCAGGTGACAATTCCGACCCGGTTACGGGCTCCGAGTTTGGTCTGGATGGCCGACAGGTGGCTCTTGACCGTGCTCAGCGAGATGAGCAGTTCTGCGGCGATCTCCTGGTTGGTCCGGCCGCGCGCGAGGGCTCGGACGACCTGGAGTTCGCGGTCCGACAGCGGCAGGGGCTGCGCGGCGCGCGAGGGTGTCGAGGCGGCCGTCAGGTGCCGCAGCAGCCGGACGGTGACCGACGGCGAGACCAGTGCTTCGCCGTTGTGGGCGGCGCGGACCGCCTCGACGAGCAGGGCGGGCCCGGCGTCTTTGAGGACGAATCCCACCGCACCGCCTCGCAGGGCCCCGTACACGTACTCGTCGAGGTCGAAGGTGGTGACCACGACGACCCGCATCGGGTCGGGCACCTGCGGGCCGGCCAGCGCGCGGGTCACCTCGATGCCGTCGAGCCGGGGCATCCTGATGTCCACCAGGCACACGTCGGGGCGCAGCCGCCGGGCCATGGCGACCGCCTCGGCCCCATCGGGTGCCTCCCCGACGACCCTGATGTCGGGCTGGTCCTCCAGAATCAGCCGCAGCCCTCGGCGGATCATGGACTGGTCGTCGGCGAGCAGGACCGAGATGGTCATCGTGGCTCCCTGGTGGGGGCGGGCAGGGTCGCCCGCACCGACCAGCCGGCGCCGGGTCGTGGTCCGGCGCGCAGCGAGCCGCCGAGCGTCTCGACGCGTTCGCGCATGCCGATCAGACCATAGCCGCCGCGATGAGGGTGCCAGGCCTGGGCCGCCGGGGCGTCGTCGGTGACCTCGACGGTGACGTCCCGCGGGTCCTGCTCGACGGTCACCGTGACGGCGCGGGCCTTGGGCGCGTGCCGCAGCACGTTGGTCAGCGCCTCCTGGACGATGCGGTAGACGGTGCTGGTCACCTCCGGCGGCCACGTGGTCTCCCCGTCCGGCAGGGTCAGGCGCACCGCGGGGCCGTTTCGGCCGAAACGCTCGACCAGCACGCCGAGCCGCTCCGGTCCGGGGGACGCCGGTGCGGCGTCGTCGGCGTCGCGCAGCAGCCCGACGACGCGGCGCATCGCGGCCAGGGCCTCGGTGCCGGCGGCCTCCATCTCGCTGAGGTAGTCGGTCACCTGCTCGGGGTTTCTCCGCGCGACCACCTGGAGGCCCTGCGCCTGGACGACCATGCCGGTGATGTGGTGGGCCACGACGTCGTGCAGTTCCCGGGCCAGCTCCAGCCGCTCGGCTTGGCGCACCCGCTCGGCGGTGGCCGACGCCCGCGCGTCCAACGTCCGCAGCGCCAGCCCGGTCCCGGCGCCGGCCAGCCAGACCAAGCCGTCCAGCGCCGTCACCGCCGCGAGGCCGACGGGCGGCGGCCCGGCGGCGAGCTGACTGGCGATGATCACCGCAGGTCCGGCGGCCGCGATGGCACCGGCCGGTACCGGCGCAAGGGCCCGGAGCGCGGAGCCGGTCAGCACCGCCAACCCCAGGATCATGGCCGGGCTGGGTTCGGCGGGAAGGTCGGGGCCGGCCACACGGGTGGCCACGATGGCCGCCGCCGCGACGCCGAGCCCCGCGACTGCCGGCCGGAGCGGCCGGCGCAGCCCCAGCAACGCCGACAGGCACACCGCCGCCGCGCAGACACAGCCCGGCATCCAGTACCAGGAGCCCCAGCTCTGTGCGATGGCGGCGGCCTGCACCGCGATCGCCGCCAGCAGGACGGCGCCGAGCCCGGCCACGGACACGACCCGGCCCCATCCCCCCGTAATGGTCATGCCGGTCAGACTATCGATGCGCCGTCCGGCGGCGCTGTCCGGCAGGACGGTGCCCGGCACGTCCCGGTTGCGTTCCATCTCTACTGCTCCGGCCGGCCGAGCGGCGGCGACGGAGCGCCGGACCGCCGGACAAGGGCGAACGCGCGCAGCGACGGCCCGGCGATCAGCCCGCCGAGCACCAGCAGGGTCGCCATGCTCGTCACGCCGGTGGGCCCGCAGACCCAGGCGAACGCGGTCACCGCGACGCCGCCCGCAGCGATGGCGACGGCCGGCAGTACCCGCAGCGTTCTGAGGGAGGAACCGACGAGCACGGCAAGCGCCAGAGCCGCCGTGGGAGACGGCTCCTGCGGAAGGTCGCCGGCCAGGGACACCCCGACGGCGACGGCCGTGACGGCCACGCCCGCCGCTGCCGTCCACGACCTTCCTCGCTCGCGCAGCAGCGCCAGCCCGCACATCACCACCGCGACGGCGGTGGTGTGGATCCAGTAGGCGCCGCCCCAGCTAACGATGAGCATGTACGCGGTGAAGGCGATGCCCAGGACGAACACCACGCCCAACCCGATGCTGACCAGCACAGCCGGATTCGCTGGAGACGGACCGGCATCTTTTCCATGACTGTTGGCAAGCGGCATGAGGGACCTAGTTTTCTGAATCGGCAGCCGGAACGAGAATCAGTGAGCATGAGCGCGTCAGGCGCGCCTGACGCGCCGCACAGCGATGGTGGTGAGGAACGCGCCCGCCACCAGATAGAGCCCGGTTTCGGCCAGTTGGAACGGCCAGTACCGGCTGCTGGGCTGGTACTCGATGTCAACGTGCAGGTCGAGTTCGGACAGGCACACCGCGGCGTCACCGAACGTGCCGCCGGCGCCGGTCCTGGGCGGGGAGTTGAGGCACTCGTTGAACGTGCTCCCGCCCACCGTTCGCCCGTCGGCGGTGCGCAGCGGGCTGGTCCGGCTGATCCACGCGTCGGGGGCGCCGGGCACCTGCAGGCCGCCAATGACCGGGGCGCCGGTGATGCTGCCCAGGTTCCTGGCCTGGTTGATGGCCTGCGCGGACATCGGCAGGGACGCCTTCTCCGGCACCATGAGATGCGGCCGCACCAGATTCGGCACGGCGAACTGGACAACGAGGAAGACCACGCCCGTGATGGCCATCGCCGGCAGCGTCCGGCGCACCAGCAGGCCGACGATGGTGCCGAGGGTGAAGGCGAGGAAGGCGTAGCCGATCGGGGCGATGTTGCGGGCACCGAACTCCACCGTGCCGAACCGGTCGGAGGCGACCTGGTCGTACGGGGAGGCCGCCCAGGTGAGCAACAGGGCGACCAGGCCCGTCATGACCATCGCGGCCACGCCGACGAACGCCATCCTGCCGATCAGCCAGCGGCGGCGGGTCATGCTCTGGTTCCACACCAGCCGATGGGTGCTGAGTTCCAGTTCCCGCGCGATCAGCGGCGCCCCCCAGAACACCCCGATGATGACGGGAATCAGCCCGAGCCCGCCGGCCAGGAACAGCAGCGTGTTCCTGTAGGCGCTCTGGAACTGGCTGCCGGCCTGTGCGCAGCTGGCAGGGTCGGTGCACCGGGACCGGTAGGCGTCGTAGGCGTCCCGGATGTCCATGCCCAGGTACAGCAGGTACACGGCGACCAGGGCGAGCCCCAAGGCGCCGACGAGCGCCTGGAGGCGAAACTGCCGCCAGTTCAACCAGATCATCGCACTCCCTCCCCGGCCACGGCGCCGACCTCGGCGACCGGCGCGTTCGCCCGCGACATGTAACCGAGCACCAGCTCTTCGAGCGTGACGGGCTCAGCCCGGAACGGGATCTCCGACGGCGGAAGGCCGGTACGCACCACCGCGTTGCTGGACTGGGCGTGGTGCTCGGTCCGGATGACCTCGACCCCGGCGGGCAGCCGGTCGAGCTCGCCGCGGGGCGCGACCAGCCGGTGGTGGGCGGCCAGCAGGTCCCGGACCTCGCCGGCGACCTGGATCCGCGATTCACACAGCACGATGAGGTGGTCGCATGCCTGCTCGATGTCACCCAGCAGATGCGATGACAGCACGGCGCTGGCACCGAGTTCGGCGACGAACTCCAGCAGGCTCACCACGAACCCCTGGCGCGCCAGCGGGTCCAGCGCGGCGGCCGGCTCGTCGAAGATCAGCAGCTCGGGGCGCTTGGCGGCGGCAATCGTCAGTGCTAGCTGCGCGCGCTGACCGCCCGACAGCCGTCCCGCCTTCTGGCCCGGGTCGAGCCCGACCTGCGTGATGCGCCGCTCGGCCAGGCTCTGGTCCCACGACGGGTTCAGACGCGCGCCCAGCCGAAGGTGGTCGGCCACGCTGAACGACGGATACACCGGGGTGTTCTGCGCCACGAACCCCACTCGGGCCAGGTGCGCGGCACTCGCCGCCGGACGGGACCCCAAAACGCGCAACGAGCCCGACGTCGGCTCGAGCAGCCCGCAGGCCAGATTCAACAGCGTCGATTTGCCGGCCCCGTTCGGGCCGACCAGACCGACGACGCAACCGGCCGGAACGTTCAGATCGACCCCGCTCAACGCCTCCCGGCGGCCGTACCTTTTCGTCAATCCCTCGGCCAGCAGCACAGGGACGGATTGCTCTTTCGACATGGATCCATCGTCGAGAGCGGCGCCACCCCGGGTCACCAGGCGAAAGCACGATTCGCACCGTCGGCGATCGTACTTTCGGCTGGTTCGATGCCATGCCCTGCGCCGGACTGCGCCACTTCCCACCCCGACGGCATCCACTTCACGGCGTACGGCGTCGAGTCGACGGCTCACGTCGACATCGCCGCGGAAATGCCCGAACGGGCGGGCGCCTTCCTGCGGTACGCGGCGGACCCAGACCCGCTGGTGCGCCACCTGGCGATCGAGGCCGTTGGCCTCTTTCTCGGTGACGGCGACCGTGCGGTACGGACGCCGGCCCACCGGCTGACGGCCGAGAACGGGTTCGTGGAGCGGCTGCTGATCGTTCGAACGATGGCCGGACTCCCGGACCGACTACCGACCACGCGGCCCGCAGTGACGGCCTGGCTCGATGCCCTGGCCGATCACCGTGACCCCCGCGCGCTTCCTGATCTGATCACTGCTCTCGAAACCTGCGTCGATGACTGGCGCACTCTCTACGGTGTCGGCGGCTACTCGCAGGCCGCCGACCAACTCGTCCCTCTCCTTCTCCTTGCCGACGGCCTGCGGGACATCGATCCGGACCGCCCCGTCATAAGAGACCTGTTCGACCGAACCGTCTCTTGGGCGGCGAATCCGATGCACTTGCAGTCCGGGACTGTAACGAGGAGCCGCCGGTGACTCAGCCGACGTAGTCGGTGAGGACGCAGCCGTCGACCTGGGCCGGCTCGCTACGGAACCCGGCCGGCGGGACGAAGTTGGGCGAGCAGTTGATACCCAGCGTGCCGGCCCGAACGAGCGCCTCTTCCTCGCTGCTGCGGCCGTTGAGCTGGACCGCGAAATTCTGGCCGACGAAGTAGCGGGTGTGTGTGTCACCGTCCGACCGCTGATACTTCTTGTAGGCGGCCTCAAAGGTCGCCATGTCGTCGATGAGCATCATCTTGTGCACATTGTCGATCGCGCTTTCGCCGGAGCAGGATGCACGGTCCTTGATGGAGAAGGCCTTGTTGGTGGCTGTGATCTGAGCGGCCAAGGCACTGTCGTCCTCAACGTAGTCACCGTCGATGTCGGCGAACATGTTTTCGTTGTCATGGTTGAAGCCATCGCACTCGGTGGCAGACTTGACGAGCTCCGCCACCCCGTTCATGTCGGCGACCTTGCCCAACCCGGCCACTGCGGTCTTGCCGTTCCCGTCCGCGCCGGGGTCCGCCGTGGCACCCTGCGGCGCGCCGCTTGCCGCCGCGTGGCCATCGTCCTGTCCCGTGCCGCCGTCGCCACCGCAGGCGACGGCCGTGGAGGCGAGGGCGAGGACGAGGGCAGCCGTGGTGAGTGAACGGACAGCGCGCATGCGGGTGTTCTGCTTTCGTCGGTACTGCTGATGGGTTGTACGAATGACCGTACGAGCGTGGTGCAGGTCCGTAGCCCTTGTACCCGCGGTCCTCGACGGTGATGGCGAAGGCCTGGCGGCCGAGATCCCCCTCGGGGAGAGCACCCGGGTCGTCCACTGTCCTCATGAACTCGCCCTACCCACCGGCGCCTTCACCGGCTCCCCCGAGGACGTCCTGGACTGCGCAGCAACGGCTCCAGCACCGCCCACTGGCTATGTACGTGAGCAACGACGTCATTTCGACACCGGAGTCGAAGTCGCATGCTCGCGCGAAGAGCCGATGTTCACGCGATCGGGAGTCACCCGACTTCGTCGGGCGGGGCCGGACGCGGACGTGGTCGTCACTTGTGATGGGGGTCCTTCCGCGTCCGACCCCCGTACTGGGCAGGGGGCTATGCCGTGACCGCAGGGGCTGTTGCGGTGAAGGCGTCCGCGTGCTCCGCGGCCCACTGGGCGAATGTGCGGGCCGGGTAGCCGGTGACCTTCTCGACGGTGTCGACGACCGTACGGCCCGCTTCCGGGGTGTTCTTGTACACCTGGATCAGGAAGCCGATGACGTCCTCCGGGTGGCCCGCCGCCCGCCATCGCGCGATGGCCTGCTCCTCGCTGAGCTCGACCAGGGCGATCTCCCGGTCGCGGGCGGCAGCGATCGTCGCCACCTTGTCGCCGACGGTCAGCAGCTCGGGGCCGGTGATCACGTACTCCTGGCCCCCGTGGCCCTCTTCGGCGAGCGCGACCGCGGCGACGGCGCCGATGTCGCCCTCGTGAACCATGGCACTCAGCCGGGAGACGAACGGCTCGCGTACTTCGCCCGAGGCCACGATCCCATCCGCCCACTCCAGGCAGTTGGCCATGAACTCGACCGGCATGAGCACGGTCCAGTCCACATCGTCATCGGCACGCACGGCGTCCTCCAGCGGGGACGGCCCGCCGCCATGCAGCACGGTGACCCGGCGTACGCCCGCCGCGCGGGCCAGCTCCAGGATCCGCGGGCCGGTCTCCAGCGGGGCGAAGTGGGCCCCGCCGATGGTGATCAGATGGAGGCCGGTGACGCCCTCCAGGGCCGGAATCAGGCTGTCGGGTTCGGTGAGATCCCCCTGGACGACCTCGACGCCGTCCGGGAGGGCTGCTCTCGCCGGATCCCGGGTGAGGGCGCGGACCGCATGGCCGCGGGCGAGCAGTTCGGCGACGACCTGGCGGCCGACGGTTCCGGTGGCACCGGTGACAAGAATCCTCTGCGTCTGTGTCATGGCACGACCATAGGGAGCCTTGAGGTCAGCTTCTGTCCTCAAGAGCGCTCGGGCCGGAAACGGAGACAGGGACTGTCATGGGGGGCACCGTGACTCCCGAAGTCGTCGACAGTCGACACCCGTTCCCGGGTTCTGGCACAACTTCCGTGCCGAGTGATGCTCCGTCATGGCTGGACGTCGAAGAGAGCGATGGAAGGTGGCGGCGGGACAAGTCCGTCTGCAGGTCGGCTGTGCCCGGCAGCACCAACTGCACCGCGCCGGGCATCTGGCGCCGAAGCCGGTCCCCGTGCCGGGATGAGGCGACGTGCTGGGGCCGGGCCACGAGGGCGCGGCCTCGGTACCTCAGCCGACCGCGGGCGCGGGGATGTCGCGCAGCCCCAGCCGTAGGTGCTCGACGTGGTAGAGGGCCTGCTCCAGGAGTTCGGCGACGTGGTTGTCGTAGAGCGCGTAGATGACCGACCGGCCTTGTCGCTCACCGGTGACCAGGCCGAGGTTGCGCAGCAGGCGCAGTTGGTGGGAGCAGGCGGACTGTTCCATCCCCACGGCGTCGGCCAGTTCGGTGGCTGCGCACGGGCCTTCCTGAAGGCGGGCCAGGATCCTCAGCCGCGAAGGTGTGGCCAGGGCCTGGAGGGTGGCGGCCACGTCGGCGGCACCAACCGATTCCAGGCGCTCGCGTGCGGTGGCGGTGGTGTTGGTGTCAGCTCCGTGGCCCATGCCCGCTATCCTACGGACATGAAGATATGAATGCGTCTTCATGTATTCCTGTATGGTGGAGGCGTGGCACGGGCTTGTCCCGGTTGCCGTCATCTCGTCATTCCGTCGTGAAGGACCCTCGTCTCCCATGCCCTCCACCCTGACCGCGCCCTCACCAGACCGGGCCACCGCGGCCCCGCGCGAAGGCGGTGCACCCCGCCGCCGCACCCGGGTCTTCGCCCTGCCCGAGGCGCGCTGGGCCGCCGCGGCCACCATCCTTTTCCTGATCGCGCTCCCACTGCAGCTGACCGATGCCCCTGCCTGGGCGTGGGGACCGCTGTACGCGCTGTCGTACGCGACCGGTGGCTGGGAGCCGGGATGGGCGGGCTTGCAGGCGCTGAAGGACAAGACCCTCGACGTCGACCTGCTGATGATCGTGGCGGCACTCGGGGCGGCGGCGATCGGTCAGGTGATGGACGGCGCGTTGCTGATCGTCATCTTCGCCACTTCGGGCGCGCTGGAGGCGCTCGCCACCGCGCGGACGGCCGACTCCGTGCGAGGACTGCTGGACCTGTCACCCGCCAAGGCCACCCGCCTCGACACCGACGGAAGCGAAGTGATCGTCCCCGTCGAGGAACTCGCGGTCGGGGACACCATTCTCGTAAGGCCCGGTGAGCGAGTCGGCGCCGACGGCCGCGTCCTGGACGGCGCGAGCGACGTCGACCAGGCGACCATCACCGGCGAGCCGCTGCCGGTCGCCAAGGAGGTGGGCGACGAGGTCTTCGCGGGCACCCTCAACGGCACCGGCGCGCTGCGGGTGCGGGTGGAGCGGGACGCATCCGACTCGGTGATCGCCCGGATCGTGCGCATGGTGGAGGAGGCGTCCGAGACCAAGGCGCCCACCCAGTTGTTCATCGAGAAGGTCGAGCAGCGCTACTCGCTCGGCATGGTCGCCGCGACCCTGGCCGTCTTCCTCGTCCCCCTCGCCTTCGGCGCGGAGCTGACCGGTTCACTGCTGCGCGCGATGACCTTCATGATCGTGGCCTCGCCGTGCGCGGTCGTCCTCGCCACCATGCCGCCGCTGCTGTCGGCGATCGCCAACGCCGGACGCCACGGTGTGCTGGTCAAGTCCGCGGTGGTCATGGAGCGCCTCGGCGAGACCGACGCGGTCGCGCTCGACAAGACCGGCACACTGACCGAAGGTACGCCGCGCGTCACGGATGCCCGCCCGCTCACCGGATCGGGACTGGACGAGGACGAGGTGCTGACTCTTGCGGCAGCAGCCGAGCACCCGAGCGAGCACCCGCTGGCCCGCGCCGTCGTGGACGCTGCGCGCGAGCGCGGGCTCGACCTCCCTGTGGCGGAGGACTTCGACTCCACGCCCGGGATCGGGGTGACCGCATCCGTCGGCGGGCGGGTGGTCGCGGTCGGCGCACCGGCACGGCTGCTGGACGGATCTTCGGACGCACACTCCGCGCGGGCGGCCGTCGTCGCGCGCGAACTGGAGGACAGCGGCGGGACCGCTGTTCTTGTCACCGTGGACGGCGCCCCCGTCGGACTGCTCGCCATCGCCGACCGACTGCGTGCCGACGCCACCGCGACCGTGGCCTCGCTGACGTCCCTCACCGGGGCCGCGCCCGTGCTGCTGACCGGCGACAACCCCCGCGCTGCCGCCCGTCTGGCCGCCGAGGTCGGCATCGGCGACGTGCGGGCAGGGTTGCTGCCGCAGCACAAGGTCGACGTGGTCAAGGAACTGGAGCATGCAGGCCGCAGGGTGATGGTCGTCGGCGACGGCGTCAACGACGCCCCTGCCCTGGCGGCCGCCCACACCGGCGTCGCCATGGGCCGGGCAGGATCCGACCTCGCGCTGGAGACCGCCGACGCGGTGATCGTCCGCGATGAACTCCGTACGGTTCCCGCCGTGATCGCGCTGTCCCGCCGGGCCCGCCAGCTGGTCGCGCAGAATCTGATCATTGCGGGCGTCTTCATCGCCGGCCTGGTCGCCTGGGACCTGATCGGCACCCTGCCACTCCCGCTCGGCGTGGCCGGCCACGAAGGGTCCACCGTCATCGTCGGCCTCAACGGACTGCGGCTGCTGCGCGAGGCGGCGTGGAAACGGGCAGTCCAGTGAGCCGCCGGCACAAGGTTGCCACGCAGGCAGAGCCCCGGTGCACGGTCACCGTGTGCCGGGGCTGCTGCTGCGGCACGGACAAGATCTCCGGCGTCGACCACGCTGCCCAACTCGCGGCTCTCAAGACCGAACTGGCATCGAACGCGAGGGTCCGGGCAGTGAACTGCCTCGACGCCTGCGAGCAGGCCAACGTCGTCGTCGTACAGCCCTCATCGGCTGGACGGGCCGCGGGCGGGCGCCCGGTCTGGCTCGGGCTGGTCAACGACCCGGACGCGACCGCCGACATCGCGGCCTGGGTACGCGCCGGAGGACCGGGCCTCGCCGAGACGCCCGAGATCCTCGACCTGTACGCGTTCGGGCCGTCGCGCCGGGTACGGCGGGCCATCGAGGACTGAGTGTGCTCGGCCGACCCGCTCTCTCAACCGGTGTGCAGCGCGTCGGCCAGACAGTCGTGGCTGTGCCGCCAGCCGTTCGGCCCCCGTACGGCGTCCACGAGGTGCGGGTGGCCATCGCGCAGATCGCGGTGCTCGTGCTCCACGACCAGCCGATTCTTCGTCGGCCACAGACGCACCGCCAGAAGTCCGGCCGTCAGGACGATCGCACCCAGTGCCACCACCGCCGACTGCAGCCCCGCCTCCGCGCCCAGCCACCCGGCCAGCGGGTACGTCAGCAGCCAGCAGCTGTGCGACAGGGAGAACTGGGCGGCGAACGCCGACGTGCGCTCCTGTGCCGGTCGGTTGCGGTTGTGGTGGTTGCTGTACATCGCTGCTGTAGAGCTTGCTCGACGGGTGCGCGTCCTCAAGCGGTCATTCGAGACGCCATGCGATCGAGATGGCCGCTTCTCTACGTCTCGTAGTAGTTTGGACGATCGAAGAGAACCTGGCCGGAGTAGTGAGGGAGGTGCCAGGTGACGGGCGGTAAGGACGACCGGGGGGACGCCCGGCGGCGTGCGCGGGGTGAGCTGGAAGCGGAGGTTCTGGCTGCCCTGTGGTCGGCTGACGGTCCGGTGCCCGCGGCTGTGGTCCAGGAACAGGTGCCCGGTGCCGCGTATACGACGGTGCTGACCATCCTGACGCGGCTGTGCGACAAGGGGATGGTGACCCGGCAGCGGGAGGGGCGCAGTCATGTCTATGCGCCCGTGGATGACCAGGCCGGGCATGCGGCTTCGGGGATGCACTCGCTGCTGGACGAGGGAGGGGACCGTGCGGCGGTGCTGGCCCGGTTCGTGTCGGATCTGTCGGCGGAGGACGAGCAGGTGCTGGAGCAGTTGCTGCACGGCGATCCCTCTGCCTGAGCGGGGATGAGCCGTGTTCTGGCCGATACCGATGTATCTACCGCTGCTCGTGAGCGCGGTGCTGGCGGTGGTTGCGCCGTGGGCGGGGCGTCGGATGCCGCCGCGTGCGGGGGCGTGGGCGATGGTGTGCGCGGCAACGGTGGCGGCCGGCACGTGGGTAACCGAGCTGGCGATTCTGGCCTTCACCGCTATAGGGCAGGTGCCGCTGGTGGCGGCGCAAGGGGCTTGGTCGGTGCGTGTCCTGGCGGCGGAGGACCCAGTGAGCCGGAACGTCGCTGCGGTGTGCGCCGCGGTGGTACTGCTCGTGGTGGTGAGCCTGACCGTGGCGTCCTGGCGCCGTGGGCGTGCACTGGTGGATGCCTGGCGGGAGTGCCGGCACATCACGGCAGGCGGAGACCTGGCCGTGGTCGACGATCCGGTACCGACAGCGTTTGCCGTGCTCGGCATGCCTGGGCGGGTGGTTGTCTCTTCCGGGATGCTGAGGCTGCTGGACGGACCGGAGCGGCAGGCTCTGCTGGCCCACGAACGGGCGCATCTAAAGTACCGGCACCATCTGTTTTCGCTGGTGCTGCATCTGACGGCGGTGGTGAATCCGTTGCTGAGGCCGTTGGACCGGGCCGGAGCGTTTGCCGTGGAGCGGTGGGCGGACGAGGAAGCGGGCGCTGTGGTGGGGGATCGACGGCTGGTCGCCCGAGCGATCGCACGGGCAGCGTTGGCATCGAGCCGGGCCAAGCAGGCTGCGCTGTCCGCCACCGGTGGACCGGTACCCCAGCGCGTCCAGGCGCTGCTGGCTCCACCGCTCCGCTCCCCCAACGGTGTGATGGCGGCGTTCGCCGTCCTCATGGCGGCCTGCTGCGTGAGCCTGGCTGTTACGGCACACGACACCGAGCGGCTGTTCGAGGCCGCCATGCACGCCCACACCACCGCCACGCAGCTCCGCACGCGCTGATCGCCCTCCCCGGGCCCCTTCGTACGGGACCCAGGCGGTTGAGGATGAGTGCTGGCCCGCCGGGGGATCGTGCCCGGTGTGAGCGGACGGGTACGTACCGTGGCTGGGGGTGCCGCTGCAGCACGGCCCATGGATCGCCGCATTGGCGGTGTTCGCCGTCGCGCCGGGTGGCCTGTGGCTGTTGGCGCTGCTTCTGGAGCGCCGTCTGATGGATTTTCGCACTGGGCTCGTGGCGATGCTGCTCGGCGAGCCGCTGCTTGCCCTGGCCGTCGCACCGGGGGGTGTCGGATGGGTGAGGCGCCGCCAGGAGGACTGGCAGGGTCGTGGTGGGGACTGATCTCCGGCGCGGGCTGGGGGTGCTTCGGCCTGGTGCAGTAGTGGGAGACCTACGAGCGGCGTTCTTCACGCGTCAGCAGGCGGTGGCTCCGACCAAGATCTGGCATCAGCTGGTGGTGGTCTGTCCACTGCTCGGGTACTGGCTGTGGACGGTCGGCGTCGGCGGCCTGCTCGCGCCCGGAGTGCATCCGAGCGACATCACCGTGCGCGTGCTGATCGTGGTGTGTGTCGCAGGCTGGCTGCTGATCAACGGCTACGACCGGGGACATCCGAAACTCGGCCACCTCCCGTACGACTGGCAGCGGCTAAGGCCCTTCCCGCAGCCTTGGCCCGCTTTTGTCCCACACCCTGCGCGCCTACCCGGCTGAGATCGGCGCCGAAGAGAAAGCAGGCCGCTTCCGAAGGACGCCTCTCCGCTGCTGCGTCCCTGCGGGCGCCGGTTAGCGAGCGTGCTGCGCGGCGGTACGGGGTTCGGCGGTCAGCAGCGGGCGCAGCGCGCCACTGTTCAGGGCGACGACCAGTGGCGTGGCCCAGCGGCGCAGCGCGAGACTGGTGAGATAGGCGACGGGGAGGGCGAGGATCGCGGAACCGAGGACGTCGTGGGGGTAATGGTCGCCCACGTAGACCCGGGAGAAGCCCTCCACCACGGCGAACACCGCGGCGATGGCGCTCAAGCGCCGGTCCAGCAAGAACAAAGCGGCCACGGTGGCGGCCGCCACGGTGGTGTGCCCGCTGGGGAAGGCGTAGTCCGAGGGCGCCGGGCAGGAGTCAACCAGGTACGCGTGGGGCATCGACCGGCAGGGCCGTGCCTCGGCCACGATCTTCTTGACCACCTCGGCAGCAGCGAAGGCGGTCACGACGGCGACCGGCGCGGCCAGGGCGACGGTCATCACCTCGGTTCCGCGGCGACGGGCGTTCCACCAGCCCATCACCATGAGTACCGCGAACACACCCAGGCCGAGGTTGGTCCACACCTCCGTAGGGGTGTTGAGCCACTTGGTGTCGCGGGCGAAGTCCGTGACGGAGGTGAACAACGAGCCGTCGATACCGGACCCGTCGAAGGCCAGTTGTGCGGTGGTGGCCGCGGTCATGGGCACGTCCTTCCGTGTCAGCAAGAGGCGACGCTGACGGAACGGCCCGGCGCCGCCGGCCAATCCCCCACGCACGCGATGACATGGTGATGACATCACGGTGAACCAGTGGCGGCCGTCAGCCAATCTACTACATGTAGTAGAAATTAACTGGCGGCCCGACCGGACATTCGCTGAATGACGCCCGGTCGCCGCTGGCGCACGGCTGAACTGCGCACATCTCGGCACCCGAGGGCCCGACCCGCGCCGCGACGGTAGACCCGTCGAGAAAAACGGCTACCTGGTGCGGCCGGAGCGAGAGGCTGCGACCTCTCGGCCGAGGCTGTGATGTCTGGCGTCATCGATGAACCCGTCACCCTCCACGCATCCACGCATCGAGCTTCTACATCATGTAGTAGCTTTCTGCCGTTCGTTCCTCTGCTATCCGCACCGTGGGAGCCCGCCCCCGTGATCGCCACCCTCCTACACACCCTCGCCACCACCGTCGGGCTTGGACTGCAGGTCATCGCCGTGCTCACCCCGATCGCCGCCCTCCTTGCCACATCCGCCCTGTGTTCGGCCAGGGTGCGCGGCCAGTTCGGATGTGCCGGGTATCTGTTCACTCTGGCTCTGTATGCATTGGTACCGGTGGTGGTCCGCGTGGCGGGGTGAGTGATTCAAGGTTCGATGACTGCCGGGTCACCGCCCCCGTCCTGGGAGGTGAGGTGCCCCAGACGGTCCCGGACCGCCACCCCGCAAGGCCCCGGCACCACGAAGGACCCGGCCAACTTCCTCACACCACCCACCACATCACCCCCGCCCGCAAAGGCCAGCCACCCGCTGTCCAGCCCGACGAGCAACAGCCGCCAAGGTCACCCATTCGACCCCAGAACCCCCGTTCCCACCCCCACAAACCCACCGACAGGCCCCACTCCCGCACACCACCACTCACTTCAGCTCAGCAAACCGACAGCAGCTCACAACCCCCCGATCCGTCGAAGACACCGTCCTGCGAGACCTGCGCGGCGGCGGCACCATCCTGCTGCACGACTCCGACTGCGCCTCCGCCACCGGCTCCTGGCGCACCACCCTGCGAGCACTGCCCCGCATCCTCGACGCCTGCGAGGAGCGTGACTGGCAGGTCGGACCGTTCCTAGCCAGTGTGCGTGAGTGAGTCCTGGTCCCACTGTTGCGTACTGGGCGCATCCCGAACGGTGTTGGATGCGCTGGGTTCCCGCGTTCGCGTCCCGTTCGGTGACGGCCCTCCGGGCGGCCGGTCCGTTGTGGGTGGGCGGGTTCCCTCACGTCCCCGGTCACCTGGTCCGGCCTGGGCGGTCCGATGCCCCGCACGATCGCTCCGGTCGTGTGGGGGCGGTGCCGTCCGTCGCCGGATCGGGTGCCCGAGGGCGCGTCGTCCGATCGCGATGCCCGCGGCATCGTGACGGGACATGGTGCGGTGCGGGGTGACCAGTGGTTTCTGCCAGTGCTGGGCACCCCACAAAGTGGTGTAGGCGGGGTCGACCGCGACAATGCTCAGGCCGTGTTCGGCGGCCATGGAGACGAGCCGGGCCTTGAGTTTCCCGGTCGGGATGCCGGAGATGAGCTGCCGGAACCGTTTCCTGCGGCCGTGTTTCTCCCGGGTCTTCTCGGTGGTGAAGTCGAGGTCTTCGATGCCGATCGCGGCGACACCGACTCGCTCGGCCCAGTGGATCAGCCGGGTCAGCGCGTGGCGGAGCTGCGCGTCGCGGTGACCGGCGGTCCCGGACAGGTCGAAGCCGAAGCGGCGCGGGTCTCCGATGGGGTTGCCGTGCCGGTCCAGGTGGTAGGCGGCGAAGTGGTCGGCGTTGGTGTCGACACCGATCATGCCCCGGGCGCGGGCGGCGGACAGCGTCATGGTCGGGATGGCGGGGCGTTGCCAGGACGCGGTGAGGTACCAGCGGCCGCGGTCCACGTTCAGGTGGATGCGGTAGGCGACGGCCCGGTTCGCGGCGATGCGGTCGGCCCACTCCACACCCCGATGCGCGAACGAGATCCGGGAGGCGAGGACGTACCGGCCGTGCCCGGCGTTGGCCAGGTGCGCGAGCGGAGCAGGCAGCCTGATGGACACTTCGCCGTCCGGGGTGACACGGATCGTCTCGTTCCCGAACCGCTTCCCCGACTCACCGTCCGCCGCGATGAACCACCGCTCCGCCTCCCACCGTTCCCGCCACTGGCCTTCGGCGAGCCCGGCCTCGGCGAGGTGGTGGCGGGTGCTGAGCAAACGTCTGCCACCCCGCACCACCCCCACCCGCCCGGCCTGCCACTCGGCAACAGCAGTGGCGTGCCGTGCCTCCAGTGCCGCGAGGCGGCGGGACTTGTGGAACCACTCGCCCTTGGAGCGGTAGCCACCCGCCGCGCGCTTGGTGCCCTTCTCCCCGACCGGGAGGGACAGGCGGTGCCGCAGCGTCCTGATCCCGGCTGCCAGCGTCTGGATGTGCGCGGCCTGGCAGCGGCGCGCGAGCGCCCATTGGTCGTGCGTGGCCTTGGTGATCGCACCCGCGATCCGCGACGACGACTCCTTCGTCAGGTCCCGCTTACGCGACGCCCACGTCTGAGCGCTGTGCTCCAGACCATCCGCACAGCGAGCCCTGAGATCACGGGAAGCGAGCGCACCCTGATGCTCACCGACCGCACGCAGCACCATCTCGTCCCGGGAGGTGAGGTGCTTGAAACGGTCCCGGACCGCCACCCCGCAAGGCCCGGGCACCACGAAGGGTGCCGCAAACTCCCGCACACCACCCACCGCGCCACCCCCTCCCGCAAGGCCGGACGCCTGCCACCCAGCCCAACGAGCAGCAGCCGCCAAGGTCACCCATTCGACCACAGAACCCCCGTTCCCGCCCCCACAAACCCACCGACAGCACTCGCTCCCGCACACCACAACTCACTTCAGCTCAGCAAACCGACAGCAGCTCACAACCCCTGCGCGAGCACGGGCACCGAGCACAGTGAGGTAACGGAAAGCCCCGTGCCGGTCAGCAGGGCAAGCGAAGGCTGACAGCCGCTCCGTTCCCCGCGTTGTCGGCGTGGACGGTGCCGCCATGAGCGGTGGCCACCGCGTGCACGAATGCGAGTCCCAGGCCGGATCCATCGCTGGTGCGGCTGGCTTCGGCGCGGGCGAAGCGGTCGAATGCCCGCGGCAAGAAATCAGGTGAGAAGCCCGGACCTTCGTCCGTGACGCACACAGTCAGCACGCCCTCGTGGACGGTCGCAGTGAGGCGGACGGTGCCCTGCCCGTGCCGCAGGGCGTTGTCGACGAGGTTGCTGACGGCCGGCCGTAGCCACCGGGCGTCGATGTCGACGGTCACGCGGGTGGTGTCGACGTCCAGATCGCGCCCGGCCCGCTCTGCGGTCCGTCGATGAGGGGTGACGGCGGCGTCGAGGAGGTTGGCGAGGGACGTGGGAGCGCGGGTGATGTGGCCGGTGCTGCCGAGTTCCTCCAGGCCCAGCAGGGCGTTGGAGAGGTCAATCAGGCGCTGGACCTCGGCGTCCACGGAGCGCAGGGTCTCGGTGAGCTCCCCGGCGGAGCGGGGGCGGTGCAGGGAGACGTCGAGTTCGGCGCGCATCAGCATGAGCGGGGTGCGCAGTTCGTGGCTGGCGTCCGCGACGAAGCGGCGCTCGCGTTCGGCTGACGCCTCCAGGCGGTCGAGCATGTGGTTGAGGGTGTGACCGAGGCGGGTGATCTCGTCGTCTCGGTCGGGGGGTACGTCCAGGCGCAGGTTCTGGGTGCCGTCGGCGAGCGTGGCGGCCCCGCTGCGGTAGCGCTCGACGGGGCGCAGGGCGCCGCGGGCGGTGCGGTAGCCGACGTAGGAGGCGGCGATGAGGGTCAGGCCGGAGGCAATGGCCAGCTGGGCGAGGAGCTCGCGCAACGCTTCGTCGCGGTGGCCGCGCCGGACGGCAGCGATCACGATTCGCTGGTGGCCGTCGGCTGTGACGCGATGGGCCCGCAGGCGCAGGGTGCCCGGGGTGATCGGCAGCAGGGAGCCGACATCACGCCGGACTGTGGCTCCGTGGGCGACGGAGTCCCGGTCGGCCGGAGTGAGCAGCGTCTGGTGGCGGATGGCGTGGCTGGAGGCCAGCACTCGGCCGTGCGCGTCGAGGACCTGCCGGAGACTGCCGCTGGGGCCGGGCGGGAGCTGCGCCCCGTTGCGGACGGCTTTGTCGAGGCTGTGCTGGTAGGTGGTCAGGTCGTCGTCGAGCTGCTGATCCAGGGCGGTTCTGACCCGCCAGTAGACGAAGCTCGCCGCTCCCGTGAGGACCAGCGACATGGTAAGGGCCACGGCCAGCACGAGGCGTGTGACCACGGGCAGCCGCCGAAGCTGCGGCAGCAGACGGCCGTGCAGGGTCACTGTGCGGTCTCCAGCCGGTAGCCGCGCCCCCGCAGCGTCGTGATCGTCGTACGGCCGAAGGCCCGGTCGACCTTGGCGCGCACTTTGGAGACGTGCACGTCGATGGCGTTGCTGCGCAGGTCGGCCTCCCCGTCCCACACCTCCTCCAGCAGCCGCAGTCGCGAGACAACACAGCCGGCGTTCTCCATCAGCACCCACAGCACGGCGAACTCCCGCCGCGACAGTTCCAGTTCGGTATCCGCTCGCCAGGCACGCTGCTGCTCGGGGTCGAGGACGAGGTCGCCGACCTGGAGGCGGCCGGCCGGATCGGGGCGGCGCCGGGATATCGCACGCAATCTGGCCAGCAGCTCCTCCATGGCGAACGGCTTGACCACGTAGTCGTCGGCTCCCGCGTCCAGCCCGGCGACGCGCTCACTGATCGCTCCCCGTGCGGTGAGAAGGATCACGTGTACGTCGATGCCCTCGCTGCGCAGCGTCCGGCACACCTCCACACCGTTCATGCCGGGCAGCATCACGTCCAGCAGTACGGCGTCCAGCCGGGGGTCGCGAGCGGCGGACAGCCCGGAGAGGCCGTCGTAGCGGCCTTCGGCGGTGTGTCCGGACTCGGTCAGATAGCGGACGACCAGATCGGTCAGGCGGGTCTCGTCATCGACGACCAGGCAGTGCATGTCGGTCAGGCTAACCACCCGCCGCCCACGCCCAGCAGACGGGAAGCCTTAATGATCTGTTCATGTGGCATCCCTACCGTCCTTCAAGTCGCGGTGCTCCGCGGACCGCGACCGGTCCGCCGTCCGACGCGCCGTGACGGAAGGGACAGCCATGCACACATTGGTGCTCGCCGCCAAGGGCATCACCGACCACATCGCGGTCACCGACCTCACGGCCCGGGGCGGTCTCGACGTCATCACCCTGCTGATCCTCGTCGGCTGGTTCTACCGCCGCCGTCCCAGCGTTCCGGCGATGCCGTTGGTGCTGGCGTCTTTGAACATCGGCCTGTTCGCCGCGATGACCACGATCAGCGCCGGCAAGTTCCCGGCCGGGGTCGGGTTCGGCCTGTTCGGCATCCTTTCCCTGGTCCGCCTGCGCAGCGCGGCCTTTACCCTCCGCGACGTCGCCTATACCTTTGTGACGCTCGTGACAGCCCTGTGCACGGGTCTGCCGCAGCGCCAGATGTGGCTCGTCGTCGCGCTGGACGTCGTGGTCCTGGTGGCGGTGCTCTTGGTCGACGACCCGAAGTCGTACGAGCCGCCGACCCGGACGGTGAAGCTCACCCTCGACCGGATCTACCCGGACCCCTCGATGATCGCCGAGGACGTGGCTTTCCGGTTCGGTCAGGCGCCGCTGTCCGTGGTCGTGGACGAGGTCGACTACGTCCGCGAGACCACCCGGGTCTCGGCCCGCTACCCCGCCCAGCCGCAGGAACCCGCGATCAACGCGGACACCGAGCAGCGTGAGCCGGTGACGGTGTCATGACCCTCACCCCCTCCCTCGCGGCCGGGCTGGGGCTGGAGGAGCTGCGCAGTGCGACGCTCGCCGAGGTGGACGCAGCCGCGGCGCTCCAGCACCGTGTCGACCGCAAGTACCTGGTCCCGCTCGACCATGCTCGCCGCCTCATCACCTGCCTCGCCGGCAGCCACCACGTCCTCGACCTCGGCGGGCGCCGGACGACGAGCTACCTCAGCACCTACTTCGACACCCCGGAACTGGGCGCCTGGCGCGCTCATGTCCAAGGGCGCCGCCGCCGCTGGAAGGTCCGAACCCGCCTGTACGCGGAGGACGGTCTGTGCCGGGTGGAGGTGAAGACGAAGGACGGCCGCGGCGCAACGGTCAAGCACGCCCTGAAGGTTCCGGCCGCCGAGTACGGTCAACTGGCCGAGCACGCGGCCCAGTTCGTCGATGAGGTGCTGGACCGGGCCGGCATCCCCGTGACTGCCAAGGAACTGTCCGCAGCCGCCGAGGTCCGTTACGTCCGCGCCGCCCTCGCCGACCTCGACGGCGGCAGCCGCGTCACCCTCGACGGCGCCCTCAGCTGCCACCGCGACGGCCGCACCGCCACGCTCGACCCCGCGCATGTCCTGATCGAGACCAAGGGCGGCGCGCAGCCCGCGCCCGCCGACAGGCTGCTGCTCGGCATGGGTGTCCGGCCGGTGTCGCTCAGCAAGTACATCGTCGGCCAGTCCCTACTCACCCCGGGCCTGCCCGACAACGACGTGCGGCGCCTCTCCCGCGCCCACTTCACCACCGGGGCGAACCCCTCACCGCTCCTCGAAAGGATCCCAGCCGCATGAACGTCCTGCGTGGCATCAAATGGCCGTACGCCCTGATCGCGTTGCTTGCCGTCGCGGCCGTCGCCGTGGGCATGCTGCGACCGCAGCCGGTCACGGCCAACACCTCCTCGAAGAAGAAGCCCAGCGCGACGGACAAGATCAAGCAGAGCCCGCCGCCCGCACTCTTCGCCGACGCCGAGATCGCCGCGATCGGCAAGAAGGCGGACGCCCAGCGCATCAAGGCCGACGCCCTCTTCGCCCAGTGGAAGAAGATGCACGGCACCACTCGCGACGACAAGGCGTTCACGGCCTGGGCCGCCCAGCAGGTGCCCGCCCCGCCCACGGCCGCTCAGCGCACCGCCGAACTCCAACAGGACCAGCAGCTCGCCAAGACCCGCACGGCGGCCGGGAAGAAGGCCGCCACCTGGCTGGAACTCCACGGCAAGAAGGACATCTGGAAGCTCTACCTGCACGACCAGCGCGAACTGGTCCCCGCCCAGCAGGGCAAGGTCGAGAAGGCAGAGCTCAAGGCTGCCCTGAAGATGGCCAAGACGATCAGCGACCAGGTCGCCGCCAAGGACAAGCAGCCGGCCCCCTACGTCCTGGACCCCACCCTGCGCCCGGAGAAGCACATCAAGCCCGGCGCCAAGGGGCCGTACTCCTACCCCTCCAGCCACGCCGCCCGGGCGGCCGCTGCCGTCATTTACCTCAGCGCCCTCTCCCCGCACCGGGCTGAGGACTACCGTTGGATGCAGGACGAGGTCCTCTATTCCCGTCTGTACATGGCTGGCCACGTCACCAGCGACATCACCGCCGGAACCCTCCTCGGCGACCTGATCGGCGACTACGAACTCACGATCACCGGGCGTTGATGCCTGCCGTCATGCTCGGCGCCGTCCGCTGTGCAGGTCTCACCCTGCGGCGAGACGGCGCCGTACGACAGCGAAGATCGGACCGAGGGCGAGGATGACGCCGAATACGGCGTAACCGTGGGCGAGGGTAGGGCCGCCTGGCCGCCCGAGTAGTGCTCGTCGATGAGCTGGTGCAGGGGGGCCTTCTCGGGTCCGACGCCGTAGATGCGCAGGGTCCAGCCGGGGTGGTTGGGGGCGATATCGGCGAACGCCCCGATGAGCAGGTCGAACCGCTTGCCGCGGGCCAGGCGTCCGGCCGCGGCGATGACCTTGGTGGCGGTTTCGGCGGGTGGCAGGCCGAGGTCGGGCACGCCGTTGGGAATGGCCAGGACCCGGACTCCTGGCGGGCCAGCTTTGCCCGGTAGACGGCGGCGTCCGCCTCGGTAGTACTGAAGCCGGGCAGGGAAACGCAAGATCGGGGATGGATCAGGAATTTGATCTTCATGCGGCCTGCCTCCGGGCGGGCTTTGCGGTGCTGCGGCCTGGGCAGCGGGCTCGCAGAAGTTCCAGAGCCAGTGGCAACAAGGAGATGACGACAATCAGCCCGACCAAGGGCAGCAAGTGGTGGTCGACGTTCGGGATGCTCGACCGAGGGGGCGTATCCGCTGACCGAGGACGTCGCCTCGGCGGCTGTGACCAGCGCGGATGCTTGTCGCCGGATCCAAAGATCTTGATGCGGAAAGGATGATCAGCCCGCCGCGCGACGGCGGCTCACAACGGCGCGGGCCACGAGCGCAAGAATCAGCACGCCCAGGGCGACGAGGAGATAGGTCGAATATCGGTTGACCTCGGTATAGATGGTGGTGATGTGGTTGCCGGCGAAGTAGCCGACGCCCGCCCACAAGCCGACCCACAGCGCCGCCCCGAGCGCATTGAAGGCGACGAAGCGGGTCCAGGGCATCTCGGCGGCACCGGCGATGATGCCGTTGACCTGGCGCAGCCCCTCGATGAAGCGCGCGACGGTGACGACCTTCCCGCCATGGCGGGTGAAGAATCTCTCGGCCTTCTCGTACCGTTCGGGCGGGAGAAAGACGTACCTGCCGTAGCGCTGCACCAGGGCGTGTCCTCCGGTGCGGCCGATGAGGTAGCCGACGTTGTCGCCGAGGATGGCGGCGAGGACGCCGATGACGATGACGGCGATGATGTTGAGCTGCCCGGCCCCCGCATACACGGCCGCGGCGATCAGGATCGTCTCGCCGGGGACGGGGATGCCGAAGTCCTCCACGAAGATCAGGCCGCCTACCGCCCAGTAGCCCCAGTGGTCCAGGATCGGTGCGATGTCACCGAGAACCCCGGGTAGCGGTGGTGCACTCATGCAGATCTCGTTCCTTCCGCAAAATGGCGAGTCCGGTTGACATGCGTCTCGGACCGGGCCGCGCCGGGGGTGGTCGTGTTCAGGCTATTGCTGCGCCAACAGTGCCGAACCGGAGGCGTGGGGGCGATGAGGCCAGAACGGCTGCCTCTGCCGACTGCGCCTCAAAAGCTCCAGGCGGCCGGTTTCACCTGGTCAGGGCGACGAGCCGATATGTCACAAAGGCGGCAACTGGTCAAAGGCGGCGGCGTGAGGGATCGATGGGCTCTCCGGATCGGGAGTGGGCTGGGCGGGCACACCACAAACTACTACAGGCTGTAGAACGTGGACGCATCCCCATGGCGGCGACGGTCCCCCGTAGATGCGCGGACTTTCTGCCTTGCCCGCGCATATGCGACGGGTTGCGCTGGGCGGTGAGAAGCGGGGGAACCGCGGATGGTGCTGCTTCTGGGAGTCGGCCCTGCGGCGCAGGAGCCCGCGAGCCGGACGATCACAGCAATACTGGCGGGGCTTTCCTGCCTTTACTCCTCAGCTAGCCCAGTACTAACCCACGTGGACGCGGGGGCGGCGCTCGCGGTCGGGCTCCGCCTCCCGCAGTACCTCGCGGGTGACCGGGGCGACCTCGCCCTGCCCGAGGAGGAAGAAGCGGAGGAAGTTGGCGAAGGGGTTGCCCTCGGTCCACTCGAAGTAGATGTGCGGGCGGGTGCCGGTGAGGTCGCGGGAGTGGAGGAGGAGGGCCGCGAGGGCGTTCGGCACCGAGGAGGATTCGAGGGTGAGGACTCGGTAGCGGTCGTGGAGGACTTCGCCGCGGACGGTGAGCCCGGCCTCGAACTCGGACGGGTCGGTGACGGTGACCTCGACGAAGACGAAGTCGTCGGTGGTGGGGAGTTCGTTGTCGGTACGGATCTGGTCGATCTTGTCCCGGTACTCGGCGACGTCCCGGTTGTCGGGCTCGTTGGCGATGAACCTCGGCGTGCGGTGGGAGACGTCCCGGATGAACCGCTCGGCCATGTCGTCGAGCTCGACGTGGGTGACGCGCAGTTCGAAGGCGCGGCCTAGGCGGGAGAGGAGGGAGATGAGGATGATGCCGGCGATGAAGCAGGCGCCGATCTTCACGCCGTCGGGGCGCTCGATGACGTTGAGGACGGTGGTGTAGAGGAAGACGGCGGAGATGACGCCGAAGGCGATGGCCCAGCGGCGCTGGCGGGCCTTGCGGGCGGCGATGGTCACGGCGATCGCGGCCGAGCAGATCAGGACGAGGACGCCGGTCGCGTACGCGCCGCCCTGGGCGTCGACGTCGGCGTCGAAGATCCAGGTGACGAGGAACGCGACGAGGGTGAAGACGATGACCATGGGGCGCACGGCGCGCGCCCAGTGGGGGGCCATGCCGTACTTGGGCAGGTAGCGGGGCATGAGGTTGAGTAGACCCGCCATGGCGGAGGCGCCGGCGAACCAGAGGATGGCGATGGTCGAGACGTCGTAGACGGTGCCGAAGGTGTTGCCGAGGTACTCGTGGGCGAGGTAGGCGAGGGCGCGGCCGTTGGCCTTGCCGCCGGGCTCGAACTCCTTGTGGGGGATGAGGACGGTGGTGATGAAGCTCGTGCAGATCAGGAACACGCTCATGATGAGCGCGGCGGTCGTCAGGAGCTTCTTTGCGTCGCGGATGCGGCCGGTGGGCTTCGCCTCGGTGTCGCCCGGGTCGCCCTTCACATGGGGCATGACCGCCACGCCTGTTTCGAAGCCGGACAGGCCGAGGGCCAGTTTGGGGAAGACGAGGAGGGCGACGCCGATCATGGCGAAGACGTTGCCGTGTTCGGTGGTCAGGGCGGCGGACCAGTCAGTGACGACATGGCTTTGGGTGATCACCTGCCACAGGCCGGTGACGACGACGACCGCGTTGAGCGCGAGGTAGACGCCGACGAGGGCGAAGGCGACGCCGATCGCCTCCAGGAATCCCTTGAGGAAGACCGCTCCGAGCAGCGCAATCAGGATCATCGTGATCAGGATCTGCTTGTCGTGCAGGGACGATTCGAGGTGCGGGTTCTCCACCAGGTGGGTGGAGGCGTCGGCGGCCGAGAGCGTGATGGTGATGAGGAAGTCGGTCGCGGCGAAGCCGAGCAGCGTCAGGACGAAGAGTTTGCCCTTCCAGAAGGAGAGGAGCCGCGACAGCATCGCGATCGAGCCCTCGCCGTGCGGGCTCTCCTCCGCGACCCGCCGGTAGACCGGCAGTGCGCCCGCGAGGGTCACGATCACAAGGACGATCGTCGCGACAGGGGAGAGGAGTCCGGCCGCGAGTGCGGCGATGCCGGGCTGGTAGCCGAGGGTGGAGAAGTAGTCGACGCCGGTCAGGCACATCACCCGGTACCAGGGCTGGCCCCGGTGCGCGGGCTCCTGTTCGGTCTTCGGGGCGGCCGGCCGGCCCTTGCCCATGTCGGACAGGCCCTCCAGCATCCACGCGCGCAATCCGCTGGTGCGAGTGTTGTCCGTGGTGGCCATCGGGTATCCCTGGATGTCAGTGGTGGTTGGTTTTCCGCCGTTTCGGCGAACAGCCGGGCAAGACTAAGCAGGGATTGAGCCGCGGATCGCGGCTCACGCGTCAGGAAACCGTCAAGACGCCCCGGTCAGGCGTCTGATGCGTCACACCGTGCACAGCCTCGAGGGGTTCCTGGAGGAGGCCGACGATGCGGATTGCGCCCCGGGACGTGACCACTGTGACGGCCGCGGTCCTCGCCCCCTTCTTGGCGGCGCTCGCGCTGCTGCCACTGCGGACGAGCGTCACGCACACCAACCTCGCGCTGCTGCTGGTCGTCGTGGTCGTTGTCGTGTCGGCGCCGGGGAACCGGTTCGCCAGGGCTCCGGCCACTCCGCCCGGCACATACCCACGATCAGCGAAAGTGACCAGCACTCAGAAGAGGATCGCTACAACTGATCACCGAGCCTGATACCTGACAAACCTACAGCTCACACCGCGACCACAGTCAACAACCCAGCCACCAGTGATCGCCTCCCGCATCCACTCCCCCACGAACTCAGCCGCACACCCGAACTGATCAGCCCAGCTCAGCCACCCATGAATTGATCACAAAAACCGACCCTGGACAGCAGCCCTCGCCAACCTCGGCATTCGGTGGGCGGCGTAGCGATTTACCGGTGGAGTTAGGCGGGCTATGCGGGTTGGGTAATGTCGATCCGCTCGTCAAGTACGAGGGTCCCTGGCTTGTCAGCTGAACCGGCCTCAAGGCCTTCGAGCCAAGTTTCGATTCGCCTATAGAAAGGGCCGCATGCAGCCCGATTCGGGGCAAATCCATGAGGGCCACGTACGTGTTCCTCGTACGCGGCTTCCTGGATTCGGTCGAGGATCGTCACCAGGTTGTCGCCGGACACCTCAACCGTCTGCATACCGTTGTCCTGCTTGGTGATACGTCCCGTACCTCCGACGATAGTTCGCGCGCCGCTGCCGCACTGCTGGCGCTGGCGGCCAACACCTCTTTCGGCGGAACGCCGATCCTGACCTCGCTCCCGGCGCGGGACCGCCACGTGCCGCACGTACGGGGTGCTGGTGCCGGCAGGCGCGGCGCGGTCCTCGACCGGGCGTTCCGGCACCACACCGACGCCGTGATCTGCCGCCTGCGCTTCCGCATCGAGATCCCGTGCTGACGCGACCACCGGTGCGACCATGGAGCTGCAGGGCGGGTGAGGAAGGACACCGATCGGCCATGACAGGCAAGCTGCGGGTGTTCCTGGGAGCCGCGCCAGGTGTCGGCAAGACGTACGCGATGCTCGCCGAGGGGCGCCGACTACGCGCGGGCGGCGTTGACGTGGTGGTGGGGTTCGTCGAGACGTACGGCCGTCGGGGCACCGAGCAGCAGCTGGGCGATCTGCCGGTGGTGCCGCGCCGGGTGTTGCGGTATCGGGGGATCGAGCTGACCGAGATGGACCTGGACGCGCTGCTGGCCCGACGGCCCGCGCTGGCCCTGGTGGACGAGCTGGCCCACACCAATGTGCCCGGCAGCAGACACGCCAAGCGCTGGCAGGACGTGGGGGAACTGCTGCGGGCTGGGATCGACGTCGCGACAACGCTGAACATCCAGCATCTGGAGAGCCTCAACGATGTGGTCGAGCAGATCACCGGCATCGTCCAGCGCGAGCAGATCCCGGACGCGGTCGCCCGGGCCGCCGACAGGATCGAGCTGGTGGACCTGAGCCCCGGGGCGTTGCGCACCCGGATGGCGCAGGGTGAGATCTACGGGCCCGACAGGATCGACGTGGCGCTGGACAACTACTTCCGGGCCGGCAACCTCGGTGCGCTGCGCGAACTGGCTTTGCTCTGGCTGGCAGACCGGGTCGAGGAAGAGCTCGCCGACTACCGGGCCCGGCACGGTATCCGTGCCCCCTGGGAGACCAAGGAACGGATCGCGGTCGCCCTGAACGGTGCCCCGCAGGGCGAGCACCTGATCCGCCGGGGCGCCCGAACGGCCGCCCGGGTGCACGGCGATCTGATCGGCATCCACGTCCGGCTGGACGACGGCACGCTGCAGTCGGAGCCGCCGGGCCTGGAAGAGCAGCGCCGACTGCTGCGCGAGCTGCACGGCAGCTATGTGGAGATCAGCGGCAGCGACGTCGCGCAGGCCCTGGTGGACTTCGCCCGCGCGGAGAGCGCCACCCAGATCCTGCTCGGGCCGACGAGCCGCTCGAGGTTGAAGGAGCTGATCGGCGGCTCGGTGATCAACCGGGTGATCCGCGTGGCCGGGCCGATCGATGTCCGGGTGCTGCCACCGCCCGACCCGGACCTGCTCGCCGTCCCGTCGGCGCCGCACCGACGCAGGCCCGCACTGGTGTCGGCGCGACGGCGCTGGTCGGCCTGGCTTCTCGGGCCGGCCGGAGCGGCCGCACTTGCGGCGGTGCTGTCGCCGCTACGCGGCTCACTCGGCCTTTCCGGGGCGCTGTTGTGCCTGCTGTTGGTCGTCGCCGGGGTGGCCCGGCTGGGTGGGCTGCTCCCGGCGGCCGCCACCACCGCGGCGGCGGCGGTGGCCGCGGACTACTTCTTCACCACTCCCTGGCACAGCCTCGTCATCGGCCGGGCGGCGGACGTGGCGGCCCTACTGTTGTTCCTGGCCGTCGCGGGGATCATCGCGCACCTGATCGACGGTCTGGCCCGGCGTTCGCAGCAGGCCGCCCGGGCCCGCGCGGAGGCGCAGGTACTGGCCCGGCTGGCGGGGGAAACGGTGGATTCCGCCGCCCGGGCGCTGCCCGAGCTGCTCGGGGAGCTGTGCCAGGTCTTCGCCCTGGCCGGCGCGGCCGTCTTGGTCCGGATGGGCGAGGAGTGGCGTCCGGTAGCGTCCTGGGGCCCGGAGCCGCCCGCCCGGCCGGATGAGGCGGCCTTCGCCGCAGGCCTCGGCCAGGACACGGCGCTCGTCCTGGCGGGCCCGTCGCTGAGCCAGGAGGATGCCCGGTTGCTTGGCCCGTTCGTCACCCAGCTGCGGCTGATCCGGGAGCGGGAGCGGCTGACCGCCCAGGCTCAGGCGGCGGAGGCGCTGGCCCGCACCGACGCACTGCACATCAACTTGCTGGAGGCGGTGGAGCACGACCTGCGCACCCCGTTGGCGTCGATCAGCGCGGCCGCCGCCGGCCTCCGGTCACCCGAGAGCGAACGGGACGCGGGGCACGCTCGCAGGCTGGCCACCCGGATCGGCGCCGAGGCGGAGCGGATGAACCATCTTGTGGCCAACCTCCTGGACCTGAGCCGTTTGCAGGTCGGCGCGGTGCCGGTGACGCTCTGTCCGGCCGATGTCGGCGAGGTGGTCCGGGCGGCGGTGGACAGCCTTCCGGACTCGCAGGCAGCCGCCGGCGTCAGGATCGCGATCGCCGACGGCCTGCCGAAGGTCGAGGCCGACCCCGGGCTGCTGGAGCGGGCGTTGGCCAACGTGGTGGCCAACGCCCGCAAGTGGTCCCCACCAGATGTCGAGGTGGTGGTCGACGCGGGCGCCGTGGCCGGCCGGGTCGACGTACGGGTGATCGATCGTGGCCCCGGCATCTCGGAGGTCGACTCGGACAACCTCTTCCAGCCCTTCCGGCGCAGCCAGCCCCATGACGGGGGCGCCAACGGCGGGGTGGGACTCGGCCTTACGGTTGCCAAGGGCTTCGTCGAGGCGATGAGCGGCGAACTCACGGTCGAGAGCACCTCGGGAGGCGGGACCACCTTCGTCTTCGGCCTGCGCGTCTGGTCGGGAGCGCCGACCACGGGCTGAACGCCCCCGTCAGACCGACTTCGCCGGCCGCCGCAGGGTGTCCATGGCGGCCCCGGCCTGGTCTGCCAGAGTGACCGCGACCAACCTCGCCTGCCGCGAGGGCACCGCTCCCGGCGTGGGGTCGAGCATGTACCGGCCGATGTACCTGCCGTTGCCGAACATGCGCAGTTCCACGTCCTGGTCGGGCAGACCGAGACGGTCGGCGTCCCACTGCTTGCGCCCGATGGTGATCGAGCCGTCGTGCTCCAGACGCGGCGGGTGGCCGATCAGGGAGCCGTACTGGAAGTAGCAGCCGCGGAGCTGCAGCAGGTCGATCAGCTCGTCCCCCACGTGGTCGACCACGGTGAGGGCAGAGTTGGCCGAGCGGGAGAGCACGGCGGTGTCATGGATCCGCGCCAGGTATCCGGCGTCCGTGATCGCTATCACCCGGAAACGCCTTGCGCGGGCTGCCAGTTGGGAGACTGCCAGGCCAACGCAGAGCAGCAGGACCGCGGTGGTGATGTCGGCGGACTTGCTGATCGCAAACCGCTCGTAGGGCGGGGTGAAGAAGAAGTCGAACCACAGGGCGGCGCCCACTGCGGCAAGAACACCGGCTCCCCGGTACCCCAGAGCGGCTACTGCTACCACCACGACGACCAGCATCAGGGCGACGTTGGTGTTCGCAAGGCTGCCGCGCCACGGCAGCAGCACCGCACACAGAGCAACTGGGGCCAGCACCGCTGCGAGCAGGGAGAACGGCCCACGGGTGATGAACCGGAGCATGGTGCACCTCCTGACCTCCGGTGTAGCAGGCCCGGCACCCCGCGCGACAAACCAGCACCAACCATTGACGCAACCCTTGCGCCCGACCCTGATGGCCCAGGAAAAGTCGGTACGCCCTGCCCTCTGCGGCCGACAATGTCCTCACCGGACCCGATCGATCAGTTACGGAGTGGAGTCACCGTGGTGGACCTGGTCTTCATCGGTGTGACCATCCTCGCGTTCGGCGTCCTTGCCGTTCTGGCCAAGGGGGTGGGGCGCCTGTGACGGCTGACAACGTCCTGGGGCTGGCGGTCGCCGCGGTCATCATCGTCTATCTGGTACTGGCCCTCATCCACCCGGAGAGGTTCTGAGGTGGACCCGGCGCTTGCGGGCAGCCTGCAGGCGCTGTCCTTGGTGGCCGCGCTCGCGCTCTCGCACCGGCCGCTCGGTGACTATGTGGCGCACCTGCTGACCAGCCGCAGGCATCTGCGGACAGAACGCGGCCTCTACCGCTTGATCGGTGTCAACGCGGACTTCGACCAGACCTGGATGGCCTATCTGCGCAGCGTGCTCGCCTTCTCTGCGGTCTCGGTGCTCTTCCTCTACGGCTTCCAGCGTCTGCAGAACCACCTGTGGCTCTCGCTCGGCTTCCCGGCGGTGCCCGCCGCGACCGCCTGGAACACCGCGGTCTCCTTCGTGACCAATACCAACTGGCAGTCGTACTCGGGCGAGTCGAGTATGGGTCATCTGGTGCAGATGGCTGGGCTGACGGTGCAGAACTTCCTCTCGGCCGCTGTGGGTATCGCCGTCGTGGCGGCGCTGATCCGGGGATTCGCCCGCAGCCGCACCGACCGGGTGGGTAACTTCTGGGTGGACGTCACTCGGCTGACGTTGCGCCTGCTGCTCCCGGTCTCAGTCGTCTTCGCCATCGTTTTCGTGGCCTGCGGCATGGTGGAGAACCTGCACCCGGCTGTCCAGGTCACCACGATGAGCGGCGACACCCAGAGCCTTCCCGGCGGTCCGGTGGCCACCCAGGAGGCCATCAAGGAGCTGGGCACCAACGGAGGCGGCTTCTACAACGCCAACTCCGCGCATCCGTTCGAGAACCCCACGCCGCTGACCAACTGGCTGGAGATCTACCTGCTCCTGGTGATCTCCTTTTCGTTGCCGCGCACCTTCGGGACGATGGTCGGCGACCGGCGCCAGGGCCACGCCATCGTCGCCGTGATGGCGCTGCTCTGGATCGCCTCTGCCTGCCTGCTGACCTTCTTCGAATGGCAGCACGAGGGCACGGCGCTCAAGGTGGCGGGCGCGGCGATGGAGGGCAAGGAGGTCCGCTTCGGCATCCCGGCCTCGACGCTGTTCGCCGCCTCCACCACTCTGACCTCGACGGGCGCGGTCAACTCACTCCACGACTCGTACTCTCCGCTCGGCGGAGGCGTGCTGCTGTTCAACATGATGCTCGGTGAGATCGCGCCGGGCGGTACGGGTTCAGGGCTGTACGGCATGCTGATCCTGGCGATCGTGACCGTCTTCGTGGCGGGTCTGATGGTCGGCCGTACGCCCGAGTACCTGGGCAAGAAACTCGGCAGCCGGGAGATCAAGTTCGCTTCCCTCTACATTCTCGCCACCCCGGCGCTCGTGCTGATCGGCACCGGCACGGCGATGACGTTCACGTCGGGGCGGGCCGCCATCCTCAACAGCGGCGCGCACGGCTTCTCCGAGGTGCTGTACGCCTTCACCTCGGCAGCCAACAACAACGGCTCCGCGTTCGCCGGTCTCACCGCCACCAGCACCTGGTGGAACACCGCGCTCGGCCTGGTCATGCTGTTCGGACGGCTGCTGCCGATGGTGTTCGTGCTGGCCCTGGCCGGATCGCTGGCCCAGCAGAGCCCGGTGCCGGTGACCGCCGGCACGCTGCCCACCCACCGGCCTCTGTTCGTGGGGATGCTGACCGGCGTCGTCCTGATCGTCGTCGGGCTCACCTACTTCCCCTCCCTCGCCCTGGGGCCGCTGGCGGAAGGAATCCGCCGGTGACGGCGCCGGCGGGCGCGCCGCCCGCGCACCAGGCGCACCGGGTCTCGGGCGGGATGCTGGATGCGAAACAGCTGGCCCGTTCCCTCCCGGACGCGCTGCGAAAGCTCGACCCCCGGGTGATGGCCCGTCGACCGGTCATGTTCGTGGTGGAGGTCGGTTTCGCGCTGACTACCTACTCGGCGATCCGGCACACCAGCGTCTTCGCCTGGCTGATCACCGTCTGGCTGGGGCTCACGGTGGTCTTCGCCAACCTGGCCGAGGCCGTGGCCGAGGGCCGGGGCAAGGCCCAGGCGGACACGTTGCGCCGCACCCGTACCGAGGCCGTCGCCCGGCGGATCACCTCACCGTGGCGCCCCGGCCTTGTGGTAGTGCCGGAGGAGACGATCCCCGCAGCCGACCTGAGGCCCGGTGATCATGTGATCGTCGAGGCCGGCCAGCTGATTCCGGGCGACGGCGACGTGGTCGAGGGCGCAGCCTCGGTCGACGAGTCCGCGATCACCGGGGAGTCGGCTCCCGTGATCCGCGAGTCCGGTGGCGACCGCAGCGCGGTCACCGGCGGCACCACCGTGCTGTCCGACAGAATCATCGTGAAGATCGTCTCCAAGCCCGGGGAGACCTTCATCGACCGCATGATCGCCCTGGTCGAGGGCGCCGCCCGGCAGAAGACCCCCAATGAGATCGCGCTCGACATCCTGCTGGCGTCGCTGACGCTCGTCTTCCTGCTCGCGGTGGTCACCCTGCAGCCGATGGCCGCCTACGCGGGCGCCGAGCAGACTATCGTCGTCCTGGTCGCCCTGCTGGTGGCGCTGATCCCCACCACCATCGGCGCACTGCTCTCGGCGATCGGCATCGCGGGCATGGACCGGCTGGTGCAGCGCAACGTGCTTGCCATGTCCGGCCGGGCGGTCGAGGCGGCCGGTGACGTCTCCACCCTTCTCCTCGACAAGACCGGCACCATCACCTTCGGCAACCGCCAGGCCGCCGAGTTCACCCCGGTCGGCGGCACAGACGTGCGGCAACTGGCCGACGCGGCGCAGCTCTCCAGCCTCGCCGACGAGACACCGGAGGGCCGGTCCATCGTCGTCCTCGCCAAGGAGAAGTACGGCCTGCGTGCCCGAACCCAGCAGGAGATCGGGCACGCCGAGTGGATCCAGTTCTCCGCCCAAACCCGGATGAGCGGCGCCGACCTGCCCGAGGACGGCAGCATCCGGTGTATCCGCAAGGGCGCGGCCGGTGCGGTGATCCGCTGGGTGCAGGACAACGGGGGTACGCCAGGCACGGAGATCGGCCCGCTCGTCGACGGTATCTCCGCCGCCGGCGGCACGCCGCTCGTGGTCGCAGACCGGCACGGTGACGAGCCCGCTCGTGTCCTGGGCGTCCTCCACCTCAAGGACGTGGTCAAGCACGGCATCCGGGAGCGGTTCGAGGACCTCCGCCGGATGGGTATCCGGACCGTCATGATCACCGGCGACAACCCGCTCACCGCCCGGGCCATCGCCGACGAGGCCGGTGTGGACGACTTCCTCGCCGAGGCCACCCCGGAGGACAAGATGGCGCTGATCCGGCAGGAGCAGGGCGGCGGAAAGCTGGTCGCGATGACCGGTGACGGCACCAACGACGCCCCAGCCCTTGCCCAGGCCGACGTGGGCGTGGCGATGAACACCGGTACCTCGGCCGCCAAGGAGGCCGGCAACATGGTCGACCTCGACTCCAACCCCACCAAGCTGATCGAGATCGTCGAGATCGGCAAACAACTGCTCATCACCCGCGGCGCGCTGACCACCTTCTCGATCGCCAACGACGTTGCGAAGTACTTCGCGATCATCCCCGCGATGTTCGCCGGCGTCTACCCGGGCCTGAATCACCTCAACATCATGGGCCTGCACAGCCCCACCTCGGCGATCACCTCAGCGATCATCTTCAACGCGCTGATCATCGTCGCCCTGATCCCGCTCGCCCTGCGCGGCGTCCGCTACCGGCCCTCCTCGGCCTCGGCACTGCTGCGCCGCAACCTCGGCGTGTACGGGGTGGGCGGGCTGGTCCTGCCCTTCCTGGGGATCAAGCTCATCGACCTCCTGGTTCAGTTCCTTCCCGGGCTGCACTGAAGGGAGAGCTGCCGTGCCGACGTCACTCGTGCCCTGGATCCGGCTGCACCTGACCGCGCTGCGCCTGCTCCTGGTCTTCACCGTGATCTGCGGGCTGGCGTACCCGCTGCTGCTCACCGGAATCGCCCAGAGCGCCTTCCCCCGGCGGGCCAACGGCTCGCAGCTTGAACGGAACGGGCAGGTGGTCGGCTCCGGCCTGCTGGGCCAGAACTACAACCTGCCCAAGAAGAACCCGAACGACCCGAAGGAGCAGCCGCAGCCGGACCCGAAGTGGTTCCAGCCCCGGCCCTCGGCGGCGGGCACCGGTTACGACCCGACCGCCTCGGGCGGGTCCAACCTCGGCCCCAACGACGCAGCCCTGACGAAGACCGTCCAGGACCGCAGGGCGGCCGTGGCTGCCTTCGACGGTGTCGACCCGTCACAGGTCCCGCCGGACGCGCTCACGGCCAGCGGCTCCGGTCTCGACCCGCACATCTCCCCGGCCTACGCCGATGAGCAGGTCAACCGCGTGGCCACAGCGCGTGGCCTGGACCCGACGGCCGTACGCCGACTGGTCGAGCAGCACCTGCAGGGCCGCGATCTCGGCTTCCTCGGCCAGCGCCGGGTGAACGTCGTCACCCTCAACCTCGCCCTCATGCGGCTCGGCTGACCGGTTGTCCCGAAGGGAGGTGTCCGGTGGCGCAGCGGCAGACCGAGCGGCCTCTCAACGGCGGTGCAGCGCGTCGGCCAGACAGTCGTGGCTGTGCCGCCAGCCGTTCGGCCCCCGTACGGCGTCCACGAGGTGCGGGTGGCCATCGCGCAGATCGCGGTGCTCGTGCTCCACGACCAGCCGATTCTTCGTCGGCCACAGACGCACCGCCAGAAGTCCGGCCGTCAGGACGATCGCACCCAGTGCCACCACCGCCGACTGCAGCCCCGCCTCCGCGCCCAGCCACCCGGCCAGCGGGTACGTCAGCAGCCAGCAGCTGTGCGACAGGGAGAACTGGGCGGCGAACGCCGACGTGCGCTCCTCGGGCGGCACGGAGCGGCGGATCAGCCGACCGGTCGGCGTGAGGACCATCGAGCAGGCGGCGCCGAACGCCGCCCAGATGAACAGCAGCGCGGGCCACTGCCAGCCGCCGCTCCCGGCCGCCGTGACGGCGCCGAGCGCGGCGAAGACCAGCGTGAGCAACAAGGCACCGGGCAGCATCACCGCGCGGTCCGAGGCCCGGTCCAGAACGCGGGGCAGGATCAGCGCCACGATCATCGAACCGCCTCCGTACGCGCCCAACGCCAGCGACACATCCGCAGCGCTCCGCCCCAACTGGTCGCGGACGTACACCACGCTGTTGACGGTGACCATCGCGCTCGCCGCCGCCACCGCCGGGTTGAGGGCGAGCAGCGCACGCAGCTGCGGGGTGGCGAAGAACAGACGGGTGCCCGCGGTGGCCTTGGCGTAGACGCTGCCGGCTCGCGGCGTGGTGGTGGCCAGCGGCTTCGGCAATACCGCCGAGACGACGAGCGCGGCCGATGCCAGGAAGCCGGCCGTCGTGCCCAGGAACAGCCAGTTGTACGTGATCACGGAGAGCAGGGCGGCGGCGAGCGCCGGGCTGAACAGGCTCTCCAGGTCGTACGCGAGGCGGGACAGAGACAGGGCCTGGGTGTAGTCGCGCTCCTCGGGCAGTACGTCGGGGATGACCGCCTGGAACGTCGGCGTGAACGCGGCCGATGCCGCCTGGAGCAGGAAGATCAGGACATACACCTGCCAGACCTGGTCCACGAACGGCAGCATCAGCGCAACAGCGGCCCGGGTCAGATCCGCGCCCACCATCAGCGCGCGCCGCGGCAGCCGGTCGGCTACCGCGCCGATGGCCGGAGCGATCGTCACGTACGCCACCATCTTGATCGCCAGCGCTGTGCCGAGCACCGACCCGGCGTCGGCGCCCGCGACGTCGTACGCCAGCAGACCGAGCGCGACCGTGGCCAGGCCAGTGCCGACCAGGGCGATGACCTGGGCAGTGAAGAGGTGGCGGTAGATGCGGTTGCGCAGTACGGACAGCATGCAGGATCCCCTGGACGGGCGGGACGAGCGCGACTTCCCCCACTGTATCGATAGGTGCGCACCTGTGCACATGTTGACTTCACTGTCGGGATACCGGCACCCGCAGCCGCGCGGTGCAGGGCTCTACCCTGTGTGCATGCCTGCTCGCGAGCCACTGCCAACTGCATCCGATGCGCATCTGCGTGCCCCGGACGGTGCCCGCCTCGCGGAAGCCACCGAGGTGTTCGCGCTGCTGTCCGACACAACCCGGCTGCATCTGCTGTGGCTGCTCGCGCAGGGAGAATCCGACGTCGGTTCGTTGGCGGAACAGTGCACCGCGTCCCGGACGGGGGTCAGTCAGCATCTGGCGAAGCTGCGCCTCGCGGGGCTGGTGGAGACGCGCCGCCAGGGGCGGCACGTGTACTACAGCCTCCGCGACGGGCATCTGCGCCGTCTTGTGATGGAGGCCCTCAGCCATGCCGACCATCGGGTGAGCGGCAAGGCTTCCCACGACTGAGGGCGGCGGCCGGCTGAGGGCCCCTACTGGTGACCGCGGATGGTCCTACTGCTGTGAGTCGGCCCTGCGGCGCAGGAGATATGCGACGCCGCCCGCCGCGACGATCACCGCGGCACCGATGCCGATCCATGCACCCGACGACAGCCCGCTCTCTTCTTCCTTCGCCTTCGCCTCGGCAGCGGGAGAGGCCGAGGACGCGGCCCTCTCAGCCGTCGGCGACGGCGAGATCGTCTCGGGCTTACCGGCAGAGGGGCCGGCCGGCTTCGCGCCCGGTGCAGCGGCCTTCAACTTGAGTACGGGCGCCGGGTTCTCGCCGTTCTCGTCCAGCTCGATCCAACGGTCGGTACGTCCGTCGCTGTAGGACTGCAGCGTCTTGAACGCCAGTACCTTCGCGTCCGGCAACTGCTTTACGACGATCGAGTACTCGGCGCTCGTGCCCGGCTTCAGCGCCGCACCTTCGACGGTGTAACCGTCCTCACCGGACGTGAACTTCCAGCCCTTGGGTCCCTCGCCGTAGGCCACGTCGGCGGGTGCGATGCCTTCAGGCAGGACCACGCGGATCCTGTTGATCCCGACTGTGTTGGACTCCGCCTCGGCGTCAAAGCTGATCTCGACGTGCTCGGCGAGGGCCTGAGCCGTCTCGGACTCGACCTCGACATGGGCAAAGGCCGGTCCGGCGGTGAGGAGGACGCTGGCGGCGGTTGCAGCCGTCACCAGAGTCAGGCGACGGGCGGTTCTGGGCTTTCTGGCATGGCACATGGGTGTCTCCAGGCGTGAGGGATCGCGGGACGGCCGATCGCCGCCCCGGCAAGGTCAGATGGCGCCACCGAACCCCGCCTGGGGCGGACCCCTCCGTACCACTGCGTCCGCGAGCATCGCCCCCCTGATACGCGGCCGTTCCAACCATGCGTGGACGAGCGTCACCAGGCCCGAATGCGTGAGTGGCGGACGCCCGACGAGCAGGGTCCCGGCTGTGGCAATGCGGGCACGTACCGCGTCGACCGCGGTCGCAAAGCCGCGTGCGAGTGACCAGCACACGGTATCCGCGCGATGCAGCAGTACCGCTACGAGCACGGCTGCTGCAGCGTGGACGGCAATCATGGTCACAGAACTGTGCAGCCGCTCGTGCCACGCTTCGTGGACGTTCATGACGTGATGGGAATCAGTGGGCATGGCCGTGGCCGTCTGGTGAGGATGGGTAACGGCCAGCCACACGTGCAGGCCCGCTTGAGCGGCACCGCAGGCCCCGACCATCGTGGTCAGTGTTCGTGGCCGCCTCGTACCGACGAGCCCTACACCGAACAGCACCGCGGCCGCCACCAGGCCCGGCAGCCATGGTGCCGGCCCTTCGGCGACCAGATGGTGGGCACTCAGTCCCAGAGCCGTCCCGACGAGCGCGAACACTGCTGCCCGGAGAACGGGCAGTGGAGCGCAGTGCGTCGTCGTACGGAACATGGTCGTGTCCTGCCCATCATCGAGCATCGCCAGACCTGAGCAGGCCGAGATCCGTAAAGAGGCGGCGCGTGTGGAGTTACGTCCGCCCTCGATGGCCGACGACGCCCCCCTTACCAGTGCTTGCTGACCCGGCCCCATGACGGCGGCGGCCCCAACCACGGCCCGGCCGCGCCGCGAGGGTTGCCCCCCGCCCCGCGGCGGCAGCGAATCCACGCCGCTGTACAAGCGGCGGGGTGGCGGCGCACCACCCCGCCACCCTTTCGGCCTGACGGCGCCTTGCCAGAGCCCTGATGAGAGCTACTGGCCGTGCAGGCTACTCGTCGTCGTCCCCGCCCTCGTCCTCGTCTTCACCTTCGAAGAAGTCGCCGATCTCGTCGACGACTTCGGCGGCCACCATGCCGCCGACCACACCCACGGCCAGGCCCGCGGCACCGGCCGCGATGGCGGTGCCCATGCCGGGCCCGGAGCGGTGCCCGTGGTCGTCGTGGCCGTGATGTCCGCCGTGGCCGTGACCCTTGTCGGCGTGCGTGCCGTACCCGCTGTGCCCGTACGGGTCATGCGCCGCGTGCGGGGTGTGCGGGGTGTGGCCGTATGGGTCGTGGCCGCCGTGGTGGCCGAGGAGCTGGTTCATCCAGGTCTCGACCTCGGCGTTCCAGTTGCGGCCGGCGGCCTCGTGGTGGCCGTAGGAGAAGCGGGTCAGCGCGTCGTGGCCGCCGTGGAAGAGGCCGCCGCGCTTGTCCGCCTCGATGACGACCTCCACGCCGGCCGGGGAGGCGAGGAAGGTGACCTCGATCTCGCTGACCTGGTGGGCGTACTGCGCAGGCGGGGTGAGTTCGATCTCCTGGTAGAAGGGCAGCTGCTGGCCGGTGCCGTGGATGTGTCCGTACTCCAGGTCGGCGGACTTGAAGGCGAAGCCGAGTTGGCCGAGGGCCTCCAGGATCGCCTCCTGGGCGGGCAGCGGCCGTACCGCTAGCTGGTCGAGGTCGCCCTTGCCCTTGGCGCCGGCCACCCCCAGCTCGGTCCGCACGCCGAGGATGATGCCGAGCGGCTGCCCGTACAGCTCGGTGATCGGCGTCTCGTACGGCAGCGGGAAGGCGAACGGGACCGACCGCAGCTCGCCCTCGGCCAGGCGGAAGCTGCCGCCCACGGTCGTGCGGTGGAAGACGACCGCGCCCTCGGACTCGCCGTGGTCGTGCTCGGCCTCCACGCGGGCGACCAGTTCCAGGGTGATGTGGTCGATGGTGAAGTCGGCGTTCCCGCCCTGCAGGTTGACCTGACCCGACAGGGTCCCACCAGGGACGGCGGCGACCGGGTCCAGGACCGTGTCCACCTGCGGGCCGCCCACACCGAGCGAACCGAGCAGCTTCTTGAACACCATGACGGCGTTCCCCTTCTCGTGTACGTGATCTTCAAAGAACCGGGCGGGGCAGGCGTCGCCATGGAGCCGGCGCCTGCCCCGCCCGGAGGGGTGTTACTTCGCGGCGTCGAGCGCGACCAGTGCCTGCGTCCAGCGGGCGTACTTCAGATCGGCGAGGTCGGCGACGGTCTTGATCCCGAACGCCTCCTTCAGCAGCTCGCCCTGCCGGTCGGAGACGCCCTTGAGTGCGGAGACCGGGGCTTCCAGCACCTTGTCCAGATCGATCGAAGCCACGACAAGCCCCTCCCAAGAGACAGTTGACCAGCATTCAGGCACGCGGAACCGGCCGGAACCCGCCCCCATGCCCTCTACATCGCTGTAGAAGAATAGGGGCAGGAAAGACTCTGGTGATGCCCTGACGGCACCTTCGGGCGGAAAGTCTGAAAAGCTCTCGCTGTCGGGAGCTCAGGGCGCCCGAAGTGGCATTTTTGCGACCGCTTTACCATTGTGGGGCCGTCTGCCTTCCGGCTGATCCGCCGAACTGGGTGATCGCTCTATCGACCCGACGGTACGACCGGCGTGGGTAGAGCGAGCACCCGGGCGAGGGCGGCAGTCACGGAGACAGCATGGTTGGGCAAATGCCTGCGGGCCCAGTCGGCTGCCAACGCGAGGAAGTCGGCGAGGTCGCGCTCAACCCCGTCCAGCAGGTCGCGAAGCTCCATGGCGGGCAACTCGATCACTTGGCTGTCGCTCTGCTCGACGTCGACGACGAGTCGGACGGTGTCACCGAGCAGTTCGGCAACCGGGTCAGGGTCATGGCCGAAGGAGACAGGTCCGCTGCCATCGACGACGGTGCACCACTCGCGCCAGTCCTCCAGCCCGTTGCAGCAGCCTGGAAGAAATGTGATGCCCGTGGAGCTGTCCGCGACCCGCAGGCCACCGGCCGCGAAGAGGCCGTCAAAGGTCAGCAGCCCGTGCAGGAAGGATCCAAGGGGGTCAGCCGGCCGAGGCGGGCGGTCATCGCCCGCGTTGGGATCGGGATCGATGTCGTTGCACCGAGCGATGCGCATCACCGCTGTTCCGACCTCGGCATAGCTGAGCTCGCCGCTGAGTGCCAGGTACCTGAACGGCTCCCCCTCAGCGACAGGCCAGAGAGCGAAGCTGTCAGGGGCATTTATCTCCAGGACGGGCTGCATCACGATCACCGGCAGAGTGTCCCGCATCGCCTCCCACACCGCCTCCCGATATAGGTCAGCATCCTCGCCTCTGCCCCGAACACCGAGGGAACTGGGCACATTCGGTTGCAGATCTGGCATGGGACGATCCCTCGGTGACTCGACCCCTGAACCGTGACCGCTCCCTTGAGGAGCTGGAGGACGACCGTTGGCCGGCCCCGTCGGGCAACGCGACTCGCCTTGTGGCGACCGCGCACGCGCTTCGGCGTAAGCCGATGGGCGAGCTGACAGTTGAGGACATGAGGCTGCTGATCAGGCAGAACGAGGGCCTGCCCCATCTCCTGCCACTGGCGTTGGAGGTCCTGCGGCTGGATCCGATGGCGGAGGGTGACATGTACGAGGGTGATCTGCTGTCCGCGGTGCTGACCAGGAGTCCGGAGATCTGGAGCAGGTCGCCCGAGCTCGGGCGTGAGCTTCGCCTGATCGTCTCGGACCTGAGCGATCTGACACCGAACCTCAAGCGCGAGGTGGAGCGGTTCCTGGCTCTGTAGCACGCCGGCGGCACCACCCTGCAAGTGCCCAGGTAGGGGCACCGTTTGCTACGGCACTTCACGGACACGCTCCGCGCGCTGCCCCCCGGAACTGTTGCTGGCGCTACAGCATCCGGACCTGCCCCACGCGGGCCTGCACCGCGGGGTCGTTCTGTCCGAGGACCTGAACCATCCCGATGACGGCTGGGCCACCTTCGACATCCGGTACTGGGTGCTGGGAACCACACCGGACACCAGCGACCGCCATTTCGACCTGGTGACGGGAGTGTGGCGCGAATGGGACTGGGCGACGAGGGACGAAGGGCCTGCCCCTACGCACACGAGCTGGGCAGACGCTCCCGACGGCTACACCCTCGTCAACTTCGAGCGGTTGATGCACCGTTCGACGCTGTGTGCTGTTTGTAGGTCTCTCGATCGAAGGCCAGCGGCCTGCCGCGACGCAGCTGTCGGAATCCGGCATAGCAGGAAGGCGACAGATGCCACGTTCCCCGGCGGACAACCGATGTGACGGTCCCTGATCTGGTGGAACGCCGCTGCGTGCAGGGCTCAACCGAATACATGGCTGAATTTGAGTCGTCTATATATGCAATGATTCGAATATGCATCCACTTCGGGTCATAGGTCTCACCGCGACCGCCGAGGACGTCTACCTCGCGCTCGTTCAGCGCGGCCCGGCGCCTCCGGCCGGGCTGACAAGCACCCTGCGCGTGACCCTGGACGCCGTCCGCGCGGCCGCCGACGAACTCACCCGACTGGGCCTATTGGAAGCAGACGGGGAACGGCTCGTCGCCCGCCCCCCGCGCGCAGCGCTCGATGCCCTCGCGGAGATCCGCGCGAAGGAACTCGGCACCCTGCGCGACAGCGCCGACGAACTCGCCCGGTTCTGGCGCGACCACCACGCCGAAAGCCCGGGATACATCGAGATAGTCCGGACGGAGGCGGCCCGTAAAGCGCTCGGCCGGCGCGTGCGGGACGAGGCGATGCACCAGGTCCGCGCTCTCTCGATCGGCCCCACCGGCCGTCTCGCCGCACCCGCGCAGGTGGCGCCCGGCTGTCTGGAGGCACTCGCGCGTGGCGTCGCGTACTCAGTGGTCTACGGCGCCCAGGTGCTGCGCGACCCGCTGGCCCGGGAGGCCATCCAGACCTGCGTCAACCTCGGTGAACGCGCCCGCGTCTTCCCCAACGTCGCGTTGAACCTGGTCATCTGCGACGACCGCTTCGCCGTCGTCACCGCACCCGCGCGCGACCACCAGCGACGCCACCACATCGTCGTACAGCAATCGGCCCTGCTCGACGGACTCGTCGGCGTGTTCGAGTCATACTGGCAGATGGCCGTTCCGCTCCCCACCAGCGACGAGTCCATGGACGACGCCGGCACATCCCCCACCGACGACACCCGGCAGCTTCTCACCTACCTCAGCGGCGGACTCACCGATGAGTCCATCGCTCGCGAACTCGGCGTCAGCGAAAGAACGGTGGGACGCCGCATCGCCCGCCTCCAGGAAGTCCTGGGCGCACAGACCCGCTTCCAACTCGGCGTCCAGGCCAGCCGCCACGGCTGGCTCTGAGCGCCGGAGCCGCACGAATCCCCCGCCTCCCTCCCAACTCACGTTGCCATCAGCGGCATTGACATCGCGGCCGTTCATCCGGGTGCCCCGACCGGATTCCGGAGGCCCGCTCAGCCATCAATATGCACAGTCACGGACATGTCCCCTGGCGCACCACCATGCTTGCCGGGGCCCCGAGTTCACGGATCCGGACCTCCTGGCCGTCCCTGATGCTCGCGAGGATGCGGACCTTGTAGGTGCGCTGCTCTCGGACGACACTGCCCTCCCCCTTGCACGTGGTGCAGGCCCGTGCAGCCTTCTCGTCTGTCCTGGTGACGCAGGCGGAGCAGGCCTTGTGGGCAGTGATCCGCGGGAGGATGATCGTGCTGCCCTGATGGTGAAGGTAATTCCACAGCTGCCGCAAAGCCCCGTCGGCGGCTTCAACGTCTCCGGAGGCGAGCGTTGCAAGGAGTCCGGGAATCTCCTCGCCAACGAACTCCGGTACCTCAACCGGGACGAGGAAGCCGTCGCTCTTCACCGGCAAACCCTGGACGACCGCGTCCGGATGCTCGGCCCCGATCACTCCGATGCCTACGACAGCGGTGGCGCGCAGGTCCAGTCCGGCGAGCGGGTGCCGTGCCCGGCACTGATGGTCACCAGCGGCGCACCGTCTCGTGCGAGACGATCACGCCGCGCTGGAGCATGAACTCCTCGACCTCGCGGAAACGGAGCGGGAAGCGGAAGTACAGCCACACGCAGTGCGCGATGACCTCTACCGGGTAGTGTCTGTCCCGCTCCGGTCGTGGGAGTGCTCGTCTCAGTCGACGTGCAGCAGGAGCTTGCCGGTGGAGGTGCGGCCGCCCATGAGGCGGTGGGCCTCGGCCGCGTCCTGCAGCGCGAATTCCGCGGTGACGGGCAGGGACACAGTCCCCTCGGCGACGGTGCGCAGCGCGCGGCTGGTCAGCTCGCGCAACGCCTCCGGTGCCGTGCCGGCGAGGGCCAAAACGGAGAAACCGCTGACGGACAGGCCGCGGGCAGCAAGGTCGACCTGTCCGGCTTGCCACGGCTCGGCGCCGCTCGCGTTGCCGAAGGAGACGAGGCGCCCGAAGACGGCCAGCGCATCCAGTCCGCGGCGCAGCGTGTCTCCGCCGACCGGGTCGAGAACCACATCGACGCCCCTGCCGCCGGTGGCGCGGCGTACGTCCTGGTCGAAGGTGTCGGCCAGGAACACGTCGTCGTATCCGTGCGCGCGGGCGTACTCGGCCTTGGCCTTGCTGGAGGTCACCCCGTACACGGCGCCGGCGCCCGCCGCGCGGGCCAGTTGCCCGGCCGCCGTACCGATGCCGCCTGCAGCACCCTGCACGAGGATGCTCTCCCCGGCCCGCAGCCGCCCCACCTCGTGCACCAGGGCGTGAGCGGTCGGCAGCACCGTCGGCACGGTCGCCGCGGTACGCAGGTCCACGCCGCCGGGCAGCGCGAACACGGCCGCCGCCTCGGCAACGACCACGTCGGCATATCCGCCGCCCTGCACGAGCCCGGCGACCTCCTGCCCCACCTGCAGCGTGGTCACACCCTCGCCGATGGCCCGGATGCGCCCGGATACCTCCAGGCCAGGGCGGTGGGGCAGCGAGGTGACTCTGTACCCCTCGGCCCGCGCCTTGAGGTCGGCGAAGTTGACGCCCGCCCACGCGACGTCGATGGCCACCTGCCCAGCGCCGGGCTCGGGGGCCTCTGCCTCGACGACTCGCAGCACGTCGGGGCCGCCGTACTCCTGGAACTCGACCGCACGCATACGCAGAACCACCTCTCCGAGAGTGTTCGACGGGAAGCAAACACTCGCACTGTACGATGTTCATCGAACACTCTGCAAAGGGCAACGCCAGGAGGGCGAGCAATGACGGACAGGACCCCGGGCAAGAGCCACCGCCCGGCACCCGTTTTCGCGCACCCCGACGACGTCCCGCTGCTGACCGCGCTGACCGCGCTCGCAGACCCGGTCCGCATCCAGCTGGTCCGTACCCTGGCCGACCATCCCGACTGGTCTCTGAGCTGCAGCAACTTCGACGTGCCCGTCGGCCGGGCGGCCAAGAGCCACCACTTCTCGGTCCTGCGCGCCGCCGGGCTGGTCGAACAGCGCGACGAAGGACCCAAGCGACTCAACCGGCTACGACGGGAAGAGTTCGACGCCCGCTTCCCCGGCCTGCTCGACCTCACACTCCGCGACGACGAAGACTCCTGATAACCGGCAGCATCCCCGTGTACCGGCGCGAGCCCGCCCAGTTAGTGTTCGGCGAGCAGCCGCTCTCGGTAGCAGGAGCTCCGCCTCGATCCGGTCGGTGTCCGGGTGCCGGCCTTGGGAGCGACCTGGTATTTCACCACCGTGTCGGAGCAACCCTTGGCAAGCTTCTCGAGCGCGGCCCGGTCCTTGTCGTCCATGGTGAGCTTCCAGCGGAGGTTCGTCCCGACCCAGTCGGCGCCGTAGGTGCACTGCGCGGAGGCGGCCGGCGGCAACCACTCGGCCGGATCCCGGTCGGCTTTGGACCGGTTCGTCTTCGCAGTGACGGCAACCAAGGAGCGCTCAGCGTCGAGGTCGTTGGCGTATTGCTCGCGACGGTCGGCATCCCACTTCGAGGCACCAGCTGGCAGGAAGCGTCATTCGCAGGGAGCGGTATTCCGGCCTCGCTGGCTCAGGACCGCACAAGCGCATGGGGCCACGCATGAACCGGCGCCCAGGCCTTGTGACGGATGCGGGCGGTTGCTCAGGCTGGCTGGCCGAGTGCGGTGTGCAGGAGGTTCAGCACGTTGCCGCCAAGGATCTTGCGGATGGCGTCGTCCAGGACGCCTCGCTCGGTCAGCGCGCGAGTGACCAGGGGCAGGCCGCTGGGGCCTTCGAGTCCGGGCAGGGCGAGTTCGTCGGCGTCACCTGGTTCCTCGCAGCAGCGCCGGATGAGGTCCTGGTCGACTTCCTTGATGAAGTCGGGGCCGAGACCCACGCGGTCGATGCCGATGACGTCGGCGATGTGCAGGATGTGGTCGACGACGCGGTCGACGGTGCGCTCGGCGGAGTCGGCGGACAGGAACTCGGGATAGAAGTTCACGCAGACGATGCCGCCGGTCGCGGCGATTCCCCTGAGCTGGTCGTCTGTGAGATTGCGGTGGTGATCGCACAGGGCTCGCGCACCGGAGTGCGTGGCCAGCACCGGGCGGGTGGCGAGCTCCAGTACGTGCGCCACCCCGGCGGCGCCCAGGTGGGAAACGTCGAAGAGGATGCCGAGGCGTTCCATCTCAGCGAGCGCCTCCACCCCGGCAGCGGTGAGTCGGCTGCCGGCGGCGTCCTCGCCGCTGCCGTCCGCGAGCGCGGTGCGACCCAGATGGGCGATGGACGCGATCCGTACGCCGAGCCGGTGCACCGTCGCGAAGAGCTCCACGTTCGCGTCGAGCCCCGGAGCGCTCTCCAGCGCCAGGACCAACGCAATCTTCCCGTCGGCCAGAGCGGCATCGATGTCGGCGCCGTCAAAACACAGACGCACGTGGTCACCGTTGTGTTCAGCGATCGTGTGCGCACACTCGACCATGCGGAGCGTCTGCCTCAGAGCACCGTCGGGGCGGTACTCGTCGTCAATGAAGACCGGCAGCACCTGCAGGCCGACGCCGCCCTCGCGGAGCTGCGGCAACCATCGCTCACGGAAGAAGGCCCCCCAGCGCCGCGGTGGCCGCGCGGCCACGGCCATCAGAAGATCGTTGTGGGCATCGGCCACGAGGGCGCTGCGATGTAGCTCGGCGGACATACAGGGGCCTTTCGGATCACATTCCCGCCAATAGTCTCAGGTCCACTCGAGTGGTCGACGCACCCGTTCTGGGCGACCCTCGACGGCGGTGTGGTGGCGGCGCGGATGGCGCTCAAGCACGCACACGAAACTGCCCGGGACGGGGCGGCGTAGTCGTGTCCGCCCCTGGGTCGATATCCCGCCTCGACGAGCTCCGGGCTCTTCAGGAGTGGCTGGACTGGCAGTTGCGCCAGACCAGGCCGGGCGGGTCATGTCACGGGCCGGCAGCTCCTGGCTGATCGGGCGGTTCAGAACCTCGATGATCTCGTTCGGCTGCATGGTTCGGTTCCTCCTTCTCAGCGCAGTTGCTCGGCCAGTCCGACGATGATGCCCTCCGGGCCGCGGAGGTAGCAGAGCAGATAGCTGTCCTCGAACCGGGCGATCTCGCCGACGAGTTCGGCGCCGTGAGGGCGCAGGCGGGCAACGGTGTCCTCGATGTCGTCGACGGCGAACATGACGCGGTGCGTGCCCAGAATGTTGTGCGGCCGGTTGCGCGGCCCGGCGCCGATCGCCGCGGGGCTGCGGTACTTCGCCAGCTCGAGCCGGCTGTGACCGTCCGGGGTCCGGACCATCGCGATGTCACAGCGGACGCCGTCGAGTCCGGTGCACTGGTCGGCGAAGGGGCCCTCGACCTGCGCCCTGCCCTCCAGCTCCATACCGAGTTCCACGAAGAACGCGATGGCGGCATCCATGTCCTCGACGACGATGCCGACGTTGTCCATCCGCTGAATCGCCATGCTGGTCTCTCCTTCTTCCTCGTGCGGCCGGTGGTGGCCGTTGATGTCCCTGGGACGGAGCCGGTGACACGTTCTCGACATCCGCAGACCGCCGAACTCCGAAGAATCTGGATCGCGCCTCAGCACCGCTACAGCAGACCCACGAGCCAGGCGCCACCACCGAGGGTGACTGCGGCGCAGGTGGCCTCTCCCATGAAGACGATCAGCCGCAGCGTGCCGTCCCCGCTTGTCCATGCTTCCTCGACGATTCGCAGCATGCGCGCTTGAGCATTGCGCCTCCCCAATGAAGGAACTGGCCGCACACCAGGCGAAGCTTTACCCGGTCAAGCACCAGTCGGCCGTTGAGGTCTTGGCGAAGCCGGAGGTTGCATGGCCCTGGACAGACGCCGCGTGCAGACAGCCGTGATCGGCCAGTGGCGTCGCGCGGCGGGCGAGCAGCCGTCAGATGCGCCAGGAGCGGATGTGGTCGCCTGCCTGGTAGACGTCTGCCTTGCCGGACTGGATGTCGCGGACCAGTTGCACCAGGGCACCGTACGGAGGGTCGATGCCCTCGCCCGAGGCGTGCATGTAGGCCGCGGCGACCTGGCAGGCGTACAAGGAGTTGCGGTACGGCAGTGGCTGGAGCCGGACCAGGGTGTGCAGCAGAGCGGCTGCGCGCCAGGCTGCGTCGGGTTCGGCGGTGGTGGGGCGCGGGATGCGGGTCTTGTGGCGGGCGACGGCTGAGACGAGAGCGGAGTAGTCGGCGACAGTGACATCTTCGGGGACGGCCTGCTCCTGGACGTCCAGGAGCCAGGGGACGTCGATGTAGAGGACCATCAGGCGGCTTCGGCTCCCTGCTGGCGATCAGCCGGCGGCATCTCGTCGGGGAAGGCGTCGTCGAACTCGCCCCGGTGCTGCTCGCCCCAGGAGATGGCGTAACGGACGAACTGCAGGCGCTGCTGTTCGCGCAGCGGGAGGTCGTGGACGAACTGCTTGAGGGACTTGCCCTCGGCGGCCGCGGCTGCGCGGACCGCTTCGAGTTCGTCATCGGTGAAAGTGATGTTCAAGGACGGCATACCCCAATGGTACCTAGTAGGTACCTGAAGGGCCAGGGGTGCGTATTCCGGCCGACCCCGGTCCGGCGCGCGGCCGCCCGGCTCAGGGGCGGCCGCGTACGGTCCGGGCGGTGCGTGGGACGGCGGTGTCAGCCCTACTTCACGCGGCCGAGGACCTCGACCTCGGCCATGTTGAGTTCCACCGGGGTCTTGGACGCGAGCCACACCCGAACGTAACGGCCCCGGGTGTTGGTCTCGATGGTGGTGGGGCCTGCGGCCTGGCCGGTCTCGTGGTGGCTCCAGACGCCGGGCGTGCCGAGCTGTTCCGGGAGCGTTCCGGAGAAGGGCTGGTCGGACACCAGGACGTAGTAGTCCTTCGTCCGGTCCGCGCAGCAGTCCGTCCGGTTGTAGATCTTGATCTTCTCGAGATCGGCGCTCGTTCCGAGGTCGACTTGCCACCACGGCTGCGCTTCACGGCCGCTGGTGGTGGAGAAGTTGAAGCGGTCACCGTCGACAGCCTTGTCGGCGCTGAAGGGGAAGGTCCCTCCCCAGTCGTAGTCGGAGATCTGGGTCGCCGTCTTCCCGCGGGCGAGTTCACGCAGGGGAGGCAGTCCCATCGACTCGTCGTGGAGGTTCTCCACGCGCGTGACGAAGTCCTCGATGAAGGGATCGCCGATCTTTACCGGGCCGAGCTGGTGGTGCTCCGCCGGGTCGACCGTGACCTGCGAGGCGGCGGCGGCAAGGGAAACCATGGACTTGCGCTCCTTGGCCGCCTCGGCCGCGTTCCCGGCATCGATCGCGGCGAGGGCGTTCAGTCCGTGCTCCATCGCTTGTCCCCACAGTTGCGTGGCGTCCAGCCAGCGGGAGGCGTCGGAAAGGAACAGCTTGTCCGGCACGCCCTCCCGAATGGCGGCCGGCGCCAGCGTCACCGCGCGCACGGACGGGCGGAATCCGCTGATCGCGGCCCGCGCATCGGTTCCGTACTCATGCCAGAAGCTCTCCAACTCCGCGCCGAACACCGGCGCCTGGGGCTGCCACAGCTCGGAGCCGAAGGTCGGGGCGGCGTGGTTGAGGTCGACGAACACCTGCACCGCGTCGGCCGTGCGCTGGTCCCCCGCCGCGAGGTGGAGGGCGGCCTGGCGTCCGGAGCGGGCCCGGTCATAGCCCCGGTCGTTCCACGAGAAGTCCGACATTGTGAAGACCGCGAGCTTGCTGGCGGCCTCCTGGTTCATCGGGTTGGAGACAATGCCGCTGAGATGGTCTGACAGACCGGGCTCACGCTTGTCGTAGGGCGCCAGCAGCAGTCGCCCCGCGGTCCGGCCGAAGTCGTTGACCGGGTAGTTGTCCCACACGAAAACCTTGCGGCCGAAGAGTTCGGCGGCCTTGGACGCCTGCGCGTTCGTGATCTCCCGCGGAACCACGTCCGTCCCGGTCCACATCACCTGCACCGCGGGGTCGAGCGTGGCACGGATCGTCTGCTTGTACGCGGTGTCGGTCAGGTCGCCGTACTCCGTGGGGACCATCTGCAGGGGGTTGGCGCCGGGACGCTCGGCGATGAAGTCGCGCTGCACCGTGTTCAGCAGGCTCACCTGGGCGCGGGCCGCCGTGCCGCGGCCCGGAGCGCCGAACTTCTCACCGTCGCCGGGGCAGTTCCAGCGTGTGTAGCTGATGTCGTCCAGCGGGATCGAGAAGGACTGCACGCCCGCGTCGAACAACGCCCGCATCTTGTCGGTGAGCGCCTTGGTGTCGGCGGGGTCGGAGTAGCAAATTGAGGCACCGGGTGAGACAGCGAAGGTGAAACGTACGTGGTCGGCCCGTGCTCGGTCGATCAGTTCGCGCAGTTCGGCGAGCTTGGCCGGCGGGTAGGGCTCGCGCCACTTGTCCCGGTGGTACGGGTCGTCCTTCGGCGCGTAGACGTAGGTGTTGGACTTCATCTCACCGAGGAAGTCCATGTGGTCCAGACGCTCGGCCGCCGTCCACGGTGGTCCGTAGAAGCCCTCGATGGTGCCACGCAGTGGCATCGACGGGAAGTCGCTGACTTGAGCGCCCGCCACCTTCCAGTGGCCATCAACGTGCTGGAAGAGTTGGCGCAGGGTCTGCACGGCGTAGAACTGGCCCGCGGCGTCCGTGCCCCCGAGGGCGATCTCCGGATGCGACTGCCGCCCTACGACCCGCAGGGCGTATCCCTCGGCGTGGCCGGGGACAGGGGTGTCGCCCAGCCTCTTCGCAATGTCGGGACGATCGGCGGATCCCAGTCTGACGGTGAGCAGCCCGTCGGATGCCTGCGGGACGCTGCCGGGGGAAACGCTGTCGACACGCGCGGCGCCGTGCTGCTTGAGCTCGCGAACGAGGCGGTCGCGGGCAACCGCATCCGTGCGTGCGTCCGCGACCACGAGGACCCGTCCGGTGACGGTCACATCGTCGCCCGAACGGGACATGGACTGCGGAGTCGGGGAAACGAGCGGCAAGGGGCGGGTGCCCGCCGGGGCCGCACCCCGCGCCTTCGTGGGTTCCGCGGCCTGTGCGCCGGCTCCGGACGTGAGCACCCCGAGCGTCACACAGCTTGCCATGGCGATCACGACGAAGGGCGGTATGCGCCTTCTCATGAAACTCCTCCAGTTGATCTAGACCATTTTCGATGAAGGGCTACTGCACGAACTCGCCTCGCTGTCAGGGCGTTCGGCCTGCCGGCTTCAGCAGGCGCCGGTGTCGGACCGCAGGGCCGGGCCAGGCTGTGCTGAGGCGAGTCGGGCACGTCATGCACCGATGACGACCACGGGCGCGGTTCCTGCGCACGGCGGGCAGGACCGCGGGCACTCCACGTGCTCCCTTCAGCAGGACCTCGTCCAGGACGCGCGCCACACTACCTCCAGGTGGTCTAGTCCACTAGATGTCTGTCGTGAAGTTGCCCACTGCTCCCCGAACAGCCGTCCCGGCACACGGCGACCTCGATCCGCGCCGGCCTCTGCCGCAGCGTGTTGCGGTGGCTATACAGCTCGTGCGCGGTATCGGCAGCTGAACAGCGGTTACCCAAGTAGGTCTCAAGGGTCGTCGACAGAGCGGCACCGTGCCGCAAGTCGTAACGGACGACCTCGGCGATCCTGGTACTGGCATCGCGCAGCTCCTCCCCTATGTCGAGAGCCACGCGGGGAAGCAGGCGCAGATGAGCGACATCCTGATGGTGAACCATGGCTTGTACGTCACCGAGCAGTTCGACCCATTCAAACGCGGACTCGGCACTTTTCACGCGGTCAGCAACTACACGCCCGCTCCGTAAACCCCGGCGCCAGACCGGCTCAGGGTCGTTCGGGTGGCCAGGGCCAAGATGCTGTCCACGTCAGGCCCCGGCAAAGACGGGGGGCGTCTGCTGCTCGGGCTCCGGCACTGGCGGTGCCTCTCGCTCGGCAACCACGAGGGCCTGAGGCGTCTCCCACGCTCGGCGGGCAAGCCCGAGCATGTGCCCTGGGATGCGCAAGCCGTCAGCGATGCGCTCGATCACGTCCATGTGCTGCAACTGGCGCTGCCCTGCGATTACTTCGCCGACCCGACTGGGGGTCAGCCCGCAGCGCCTGGCGATCACGGTGGGATAGATACCCGCCTTGGTCTTCACCATCCGGAAGACCGCCGAGTTCGCCTTGACGCTGTTCACGGACCTGTTCGCGGCAGGTGCGGGAACAGTAGCGGCGGCGGTGTCCCTGTGCGGGAACGAAGACATTCCGACCGCAGCCGGCGCAGTCGAACACGCAATGCGTTTGCGGGTCGCCGTCGTCGGGTGAGAGGAGCCGCTGACGGTAGGCCTTCGTCCGGCAGGCAGCCGAGCAAGTCCGCCGGACGGAGGCTTTGTTGTGTAACGGCAGGATGATGCCGCAGCCCCTGCAACGTGAGTGCCCCAGGAAGTCGCTGAGTTCGGATGGATCGCGCCCAGTGACAGCGGCGAGACGCTCCCATTGGACAAGGCCCCGCTGATCGGGCGGCTCCCGGAGAACCTTGCGCAGGTAGTCGGCCTTGATGCAGTTGGCCTCAGCGAGACGTTCGACGAACTTGTCGCGGCCGTCGTCGGCGATGGGCCTGATCCGGAAGGGCAGCGGGACCAGCTCGGATCCCGTCCAGGTTCGGCTGGTCAACGGGCAACCCCCGCCACGGACATCTGCGCGATGACATCAAGGGGGGCGTTCACCAGGCCCTTTTGGTGATCTTCTCGGTGCCGCTGAGGATCGCGTCGGTCGCGGATCTGACGCGAGAGCGCGCCGATCATCCCGCCGGTCCGGTCATGGCGGCCGACCTGGCTTTCCTCTCCCCCGGTATCGGCTCGATCTTCCGAGGCGGCTGGTGGCCCGGACGCTGGGGCTCGCCCCGTCCAATGCGGCCTGTCGACGGCATACCTCCGATGACTTCAGCCCTCTCTCGCTGCAAGCTCCCTTGACAGGCTTCATTAGGCAGCCTCAAGATCCATAGAACCGATGTTTGAGTGCTCAGTCGGATGCCAGGAGATCCCACTCGCACACGGCTGCTGAAGCAGCGGAAGGACAGTGACGATGCACCCCCAAGTCACCAGATTGACCAGAAGTTTAAAGGCGGCGTTCGCGACAGCCGCCCTCGTGGCCGGTTGTGCTCTGGCCGCTGGCAGCCCGGCCCAGGCCGATCCGGCCCCCAAGCCCATCGATGCCTACCCCGCAGCGATCCCGCTGAGCACCGACACGAACACCGCGAACTGGGAGAAGCTCCAGTTCGGCATGTTCGTGCACTGGGGCATGTTCTCCTCCTACGGTGGCTACTACAACGGGGCGCAGCAGACCATCGGCTACCCGGAGCAGATCAAGGCGTGGATGAACATCCCGACCTCCGACTACCTGGCCGGCGCGCACCAGTTCACCGCCGACAAGTTCGACGCTGCCCAGTGGTGCGCCACCGCCAAGGCGGCGGGTGCCAAGTACTTGGTGCTCACGTCGAAGCACCACGACGGCTTCGCCATGTGGGACACCGCGACCACCGACTACAACGTCGTCGCTCAGACACCGTTCGGCCGTGATCCGATCAAGGAGCTGAGCACCGCCTGTCGCGCTCAGGGCATGGGCTTCGGCCTGTACTTCTCCATCATCGACTGGACGTTGCAGACCCCCGAGCCGTACCAGAACCTCAACCCGATTCCCGACTCGATGATGCCGTACATCAAGTCGCAGCTGACCGAGTTGCTGACGAAGTACGGGCAGCTCGACGAACTGTGGTTCGACATGGGCAAGCCGACCGCCGCGCAGAGCGCGGAGATGGCGGCGACGGTGCACCAGTTGCAGCCACAGACCATGGTCAACTCCCGGGTCTGGAACAACAAGGGCGACTTCGAGGTCGGCGGCGACAACTCGGTGCCGACCAAGCAGCTGCAGGCGCCGTGGCAGTCTGCCTACTCGATCTTCCCGAAGTGCTGGGGATACTGCTCCTGGCCGAGCGCCGATCGCTCCGACGCCTCCAAGAAGTCCAAGACCACTCAGCAGGTCAGGTCCCTGTTCACCGTGACATCGGGCGGCGGCAACTACCTGTTGAACGTCGGACCGCAGGGCAACGGTGCGATCGACGACTTCCAGGCCGGTGTGATGGCCGGAATCGGCGCCTGGAATGCACGCCACCCCAACGCCGTCGAGGGTGCCCGGCCGACGCTCTACGGCCGGATGTCCTGGGGCGACAGCACGATCAAGGGCAACGCGGTCTACCTCGGCGTGAGCAGCTGGCCGAACGGCGGTGGCGACATCAGGCTGCCCGGTATGGCCAGCACCATCCTCGACGTCACGGTGGACGGCACGGCTGACCGACTGCCGTACCGGATGGACGGCAACGACCTGGTGATCACCCTGCCGGCTCAGCCGACCGATGCCGACCTGCCGGTCATCAAGGTGTACACGGACGGTGCGCCGCTCGTGCGGCCGGCCGGCACCGCCGTCAGCACGGACCGGCACTTCTCGATCGCCGCCGGTTCTCTGACCAGCCGCCTCTCACCCATCAACGGCGGCCGCGATGCGTCCTCCGTGACCGGGTGGCTGGCCGGCCAGGATGGCAACAGCGGTTGGAACGCGGCCAGGGTCACCGTGGCCGGCACGTTCAAGGCGGACACAAAGTACCGGATCACCCTCGGTGAGACGTCCGTGGTGGCCACTGGAGCGCAGCTGGCTGCCGGAGCGGTGGACGGCCTTCGGTACCGATCGCAGCGGATCACGCCGATCACGATCGCGCTGGCCGACCCCGACTACTTCGCTGATCCGTTGGGGGCGACCGTCACGAGCATCACTGTCGACGGCTACCGCGTGAACTCCTGAGCGTCCGACCTCGGTGCCGACTTCCCTCCCGAGCCGGCACCGGGGTCCTCGCTCTGCGCGAACGCCGTGAACTCCTGCAGCTGATCCGCTCAATGCCGCGGGAGGAACGGCGTTCCAGCTTCGCCCCAAAACCGCTCATGCCCCTCCCGGGCGGTCCGGGCGCTTGGGTCATCCGCATGCTCCAGTACCGCAACCTGAACTGGACGGGTATGGCGATGACGCTTGCGTGCGTGACGCCCACGTACCTGTCAGCAGCCACGTACGGTGTGATTGCCTGCCGCAAGGAAAGGAATGGTCGTTGGTCCCGCCAGGCCCAACTCGCCCCGCCGCGAGAACAGCCACCCTGTCCAGCATGCCCCGGCCGCTCCCGACTCAGACTCCCTCTCCCCTGTCGGCCGCCGCGTTCTCGGGAACGGGAAGCCCCACGCCCGCCCGAATCTCGGCGTCCAGTCCCACGGTCACCTCGTTGTCCCCTTCCGCTTGCTTGATTGCCGCCAGGAACGCGCTGGTGTCCGCGGCCCGCGCGGCCTGCTCCCAATATGGAACGGCCGCCTCGAAGATCACCACGATCTCCCCCGCCGGCCCCCGAACATCGCCTGGCAGCCCGCCTCGGGCTTCCCCGAGCATCCGGGCAGCCTCCGCGTACGCTGCGGCCATCTGCCCGGCCCATCGACTTGCTGTGGCCAGGTCCTTGTCGGGCCCCTGCTGAGGGGCCTGAAGCTGTGCTTCCAACAGTGGCCGGAACGCCGAGATGTACGCGTACTGGGCCGGTTCGAAATCGCTCTCGTCCTTCCGTATCGACTCCTCCAGATCCCCTTGCGGTTTACCGGCCCAGCACAGGACGGTGCGCCCACCACGCTCCCATCCGCCGTGGTCCGGGTAGTAGAAGTACGTCTGCAACCGGCCGTGAGCCGTGAAGTCCATCGCATAGTCCAGGAGAAGCGCCCCGCACCGATCGCGAGAGGTCTTCATGACCTCTTCCGTACCGGGAAACGCTCCCTGGCCGGTCAGCTCGAAGCTGCCATAGATCTCGCCACGGTGCGGCTCCTCACAGGACAGCCGCTCCGCCGTACCGTTCCTGAGCGATCCCTGGTTGTCCTGCGACAGTTCAGTGCCCGGGGTGAAACAGTCCCCCGTCTCCAGAGCGAAGACGCTCATCCCACTGCCATCCCTGACCGGCCCGCCCGGTGAGTTACTCGACCAGACCGAAAAACGCAGCGCCCCGACCATCATCAAGAGAGCGAGAACCAGCACCAATCCGGAGACGGCGATGCCGGCCACCGCGAGCCCCCTGCCACGCTCGCCACGGCGGGATATCCGGACCAGCGCAATGATCCCGAAGACCAGCCCCAGGGGCGCCAGACAGATGAGAGAGACGACCAGCGACGCGATGGCGAACCCGCTGACCGGCGACGACGGGACCATCTGCGGCCCGGGCCAGGCAGGCGGCCCGTAGGAGGGCGGCTGCCCCGGCGGCTGGGGCTGATTCTGGGGCGGAAGGATCATATGCGCAGCTCACTCTCTCGTTCGCTGGGGAGCCCGTTCGTGTCTCCGTCACTCGCGAATGGACCGTACTGTCGCTTCCACGAGGAATCACAGGGTCGCAACCATCCAGCTCACGTAGCGGTACGTTGCCGGACCCCGGCAATCACGCCTGCCCTCCAAGCCAGGGAAACCGAGTAACTGTCAAGAGTTGTGGGTCAGTAGCGGCTCACCGAGATGTGCGGCTCAGGTGCGCGAGACCTTGGACGGCGCCCAGGCGGGTGTGCAGGGTGGGCTCTGGGACCGGAGTGTTGGTGAGCAAGAGAACCTGGACCTCCGGGTGTTCCGGGGTGTAGAGGTCGTCCTGGCTGTCATCGCCGGAAATGGAGTTCGGCTGGATCTCGATGCGTCCGTAAGCGCCCCGGGCGAGGTGGTAGACGCCCCGGTAGTCACTTTCGCGCTCGGTGAAGACCACATCAAGGTGGCCGGTGACGAGGTGGACCAGTTCACTCGCGGTGTGTGTGCTGGTGTCGTAGTCGGTCATGGTGGCCTGGCCTTATGCCGCGAGGTTCTCGGGGCGCTCGAGGAGCTCGCCGCGTTCGAAGCGGGCTCCGGCCCTCACCAGGGCGACGAATTGAGGTCCGTTGACGGCCCGCCATCGAGCCTGCGCGGGCTCGACGATCTTGAACTGGCTTCGTCCACGAGAATCGGTTCTGGCACAACTTCCATTCAGCGACCACTCTGAGTGATGACCGGGGACTCAGGGCAGCATCGGAAGTCGCCCGAAAATCAGCTGCCGCCGCGCCCGTTGGGCGGAAATTCCGGTCCGTGGAAGAGGCCTCGACTTTCGACGTTTTCGCGGGGTCACTCTGGCGAGTGTGGCTGTTGGCGTTTGGGTCCTGCGGTCTTGGCGGGGGTCGTAGGGTGAGGCTGTGGATGAGCGGCTTGTAGAGCAGGTACGGCAACTGGACCAGCAGGGTCGGTCGGCGAAGGCGATTGCCAGGACGTTGGGGGTGAGCGTCAGGGATGTTGTCGGGGTGCTCAACGGTGCCGTGCAGGTCTCGGCGTTGGCGCGTGACGAGCCGCGTTGCTGGGTGAACGCGGGCTGGAGCCGCAGCGTGGATCTTGAGGGTGCGCCGCAGTGGGCGGCCTTGGACCCTGGGGCTTCTGACACCGAGGAGGTGCGTGGCCTTGTCGCCGTGCTCGTCGCCGCGGACAGTACGCGCTCCGCAAAGGCGCAGGTCGCCGGGTTCCTACTGGATGTGTGGTGTCTGGGGGTGAAGAACGCGCATGCTCCGGAGCCGATGGGCGAGAGGCAACTGAGCGGGCACCGGGCGGTCTACTTCAGCGCCTTCGAGGGACATGTGCCGGTTCCTGCCGCGCTTGCCCGCGCCCTGGTGTTCGGTGCCGCCGCCTACGCTCGCGACCTCGGGTTCGATCCCGAGGCGGACTTCGAGGCCGCCGCCGCTGTCCTCGGTGAGCCCGCCGGCCCCTGCCCGATCCGCTTCGGCCGCGATGGCAAGCCCTTCTACGTCAACGGCCCCTATGACGATCCCGAGGCGGTGGCGCGGACATTGCGGCGCGCCGTCGGTGACGACGGCTTCCACTGCGCCATTGCCTTCCCCGAGCAGCCGCGGCGTCGGTTGTCCTGGTCGCGCCGGTAGGCCGCACCCGGGGCGCGGGATCCGGACGGCGATCACCTTGACGGGTGAGGCACCGAGTGTTCGGGCCCGTGGTGGGCGGGGCCGCGGCAGCATCGGGGGTGTGGCGACCGCGCCCGGGGAGGGATACCTGCGATGCCGACTGCACCCGCTTCGCTGTTCGCCGTACTGGAGTTGGTACGGGGCAACTTCACCGCACCGACGTTCCGAACCTTCACGGCGCTGGTCACTGGTCTGATCGCGCAGACCTGGCGGTGCACGGTGACCGGGATACTCACCGGCGCCGGGTTGACGCGCACTTGGTCCCACGACCGCGCCCACGCCTCCTTCTTCCGCGCCCCGTGGAGCCCGGACATCCTGGGCATCTCCCTGTCCCACCTGATCGTGCGCCACCTGCTGCCCGCCGGTGCGGTGCTGACGGTCGCGGTGGACGACACGCTGTTCAAGCGGCGCGGGAAGAAGGTGTTCGGTGCGGCCTGGCAGCACGACGGCGCGGCCACGGGCCCCACCCCGGTCGGCTGCGGGACCTGCTTCGTCGCCATCGGCCTGGTCATCGAACTGCCCTTCCTGGCCAGGCCAGTGTGCCTGCCGGTGATGGCCCGGCTGTGGCGCCCGAAGCAGGAGCGGAGCAAGGTCGACATCGCCGCGTCCATGCTCCGCCTCCTGGCCGCCTGCCACTGGGACCGGCGCATCCACGTCGTCGCGGACGCCGCCTACCACGGCAAGCACTCCGGAACCTCCCCGCCACCTGCACCTTCACCACCCAGCTACCCGCCGGCGCTGTGCTGTACCACCTGGCCCCACCGCGCACCGGCAAACGCGGCCGCCCCGCGCTCAAGGGCACCCGCCTGGGCACTCCCGGGGAACTGGCCGCCACCCTCACCTTCACGTCCTTCCAGGTCACGCGCTACCAGCGCATCGAGACCGTGCGCCTGGCCGAGGTCACTTGCCTGTGGTACGGCTCCTTCCACACCCAAACGGTTCGCGTGATCTGGCTGCGCGACGACGACACGGACACCGGCTACGACCTGGCGCTGGTCACCACCGACCTGATCAGCCCCGCTCCCGCGCTGGTCACCCGCTACGCGTGGCGATGGTCGATCGAGGTCACCTTCGCCGAGGCCCGCGACCTGCTCGGGACAGGCCAGGCCCACAATCGCACCCGCCACGCGGTCGAGCGCACCGTCCCGTTCGGCCTGTACTGCTACACGATCACCGTCGTCTGGTACGCACTGCACGGCCACCACCCCAGCGACGCCGCCGACCACCGCGAACGCGCGCCCTGGTACACCACCAAGACCGACCCGTCGCTGTCCGACATGGTGGCAAAGCTCCGCCGCACGATCATCGCCGCCCGATTTCTGCCCAACCGCCCAGGTCAGCCCACCGATCAGGAAATCCGTGCCGTCCAGCAGGCATGGACCGCCGCCAGCCTCAGCACCACCGCCGCATAACCCACGGACCCATCAGAACGTCGAAAGTCGAGAGAGGCTGCACTCCGGTTGAAAGAGCTGTTGTTCCCGTCGATCGCAGACATCGAGGTGCTGTCGGTGGACGTGGACATCGAGATAGTGCGTGTTGACGCGCAATGCACCACGGTCAGCGCCGCCTGCCCGGCGTGCGAGGTCTGGTCGACCCGGGTTCACAGTTCCTACCTGCGGTTTCCCGCTGACGCGCCGAGCGCCGGACGAAGCGTCGTACTCCAGTTACGGGTTCGGCGGTTCCGGTGCGGGAACACCATGTGCACGCGCCGGACCTTCGTGGAGCAGATATCCGGCCTGACCCGCAGGTATGGCCATCGGACCGAGCGACTGCATTCCACCCTGGCCGCAGTCGGTCTCGCCCTGGCTGGCCAGGCCGATGCCCGGCTGGCTGCCGTCCACGCCCTGCTGAAGGCGGGACACAGCCGACGTTCGGTCCAGCAGCAGCTCGGGATGTCCTGGCGAACCGTCAAGCAGTTCGCCGACGTCGCGACGCCGGAGGAGTTGTTCACCGGGCAGTAGCAGAACCGCCCCTCGGTCCTTGATGACTACAAGTCCTCATTCCTCTGTAACAGCTTCGGCTGAGCTCCTCACAGCTTTGCCGGACTGTTCGAGCGCGGGACTGTGACGCCTTCCTGGACCCCGGCCTGCGAGGCCTCCTAGGTAGAGCGGTGACGCCCGGCGTCGTCACGGTCACCACCACCGGACTGAACTGCCACTCGTTGGAGTTGATGGTGCGAGCCCGTTTCATGGTGACCTCTTGCCAGCCCTGAGCCAGCGAGTTCTGGGCAAGACCGAGGCCCGTGAGGCGCGCTGGCGCCGCGAACGGCTTGTGAGATGTCGGACCGAAGAGTCCTGGAATTAGGGAACCGCGCGGCCCGCATGCGCTCGTCGCCCATGTGGCCCTGGTGGTATCCGGCGGCAGCTGAGGGCAGTTCCGTGCCCCCGGGCGGACTCTCCTCGGAGGCACGCGCCGCCGACGCGGCCCAAAAGGGCTCTTCACCTCGTCGGCATCGTCCATCTGGTCAGCACGCTGATTCCCCACAGGCAACAGCCCCGTTTCGGCGCTCAGGGGCGGAGGCGGGCGCCGACAGTCCTGTCCAGGGCCATCACCCCACGGCCAGAGCTCAGCGCCCGACCACCGCTCCCTGCCCGGCCGGACCACTCACAGAGCAGTCCTGGTCAGGAGGCCTTTGACTCCAGGTGGTAGGTCGTGTCGACCCAGAAGCCGTCCGTGGCCCTGGCCTTGATCTCCAGTACGTACTGGCCGGGAGCCAGCGCCGCGATGCCGCCCCAGATTCCCCACGCGTAGCGTTGGGTCAGCCCCGTCCTGAACGGCGCGGAGAACTCCTGCAGCGGCAACGGAATGCCGTTGAGCGATGCCGTTGCCTCTGCCACCGTCATGGACTGAGGGACCCTACGCTCAGGAACTCCTCTCGAGCGGGGCCGCGACACCGGCCAGCACCTCTTCGACAGGCCCGTGGGCGAAGTTCGCATACACCTCTGGACGTGCGGAACAGATCCGGAAGGCGCAGCCGACCGTGACTTGGTGCTGGTCACGGCCCCACGGGCGAGCGGGCGCCTGCTGCTGCGGCAGTTGATGAGGATCTCCGAAAAAGCTCCCGGCTGGCCCACGCGGTGGGTCACTACAGTCTGTCTGACGATGCCGACGGCTGGCCGGCGAGTGTTGAACATGCCGCGCCTTTCCTGTCTATCGTCGTTAACGCTCTCGGGCCGGAAGAGGCCAGCGCCTGGATCGACGGCGCGCGACGGGCCCATGCCCGGGAGAACAAGGCGAAGCTGGCCTGCACCTACAACTTCGGCTTTCCGCACTACTTGACACTGGAGCTGGGCGACTTCGAGAACACGCTGGCGCGGGTTGCCGCGTGGGAAGCCCTGAAAGCCGTCCATGAGCTGGCGCGTCACGAGAACACGAACCTGGACATGCTGCTCGACTGTGCACGGCGTGCTGCTGCACGGGAGTCGGCAGCCGTCGGAACCACCGCTGTCGCCGCCCAACGGTAGTAGGGGCAATCGGAGGCGCTGCTGCCACTGTACGACCGTGCTGCACGTGCAGCGCCCGTGTGCGGTCAGGGCGTTGCCGCTCCGGGGTGAGCGCGGCTGCGGCGATTGACAACTTTCGATTCGGGCTGCACCGGGCCCTACGGAAGCCACGAGGTTTCCGCAGGCCTCCAGCGCCGACGACCTTTCGTGGGCAGACGCCGGTGCGGGCAGGAATCGGCTGATCGAGGGGCGTTCAAGCGTAGGCGTCCTCGACGGCGACTCGTCGTACTGTACGCAGCGTCAACCGGAGGCTGTCCAGATCGGTTGAGCCCAGGGCGAGGCGGATCGCCTGCGGTGTGTGGACCGAGGTGGTGAACGGCTCGGCCATGGATACCGAGATGTGCTGACGGGCGAGGGTCGCGGTCAGACGATCGGCGCGTGCGTCGTCGGGCAGCGGCAGCCAGGTGAAGTAGGACGAGGGGTGGCTGATGAGTGGGAGCCCTGCCAGCTCTTGTCCGGCGAGTGCTTGGCGTGCCTTCGCGTCGTCTCGTTTCTGCGCCTCCAAGTGGTCCACCGTGCCGTCGTCGAGCCAGCGGCAGGCGATCGCGGTGGTGAGGGCCGGGGTGTTCCAGGTGGTCACCCGAATCGCGCGTTCGAGCGACGGCACCACAGACAGCGGGGCGACGACGAAGCCGACCCGCAGGCCGGTGGCGACGCTCTTGGACAGTCCCGAGACGTAGACGGTGATGTCCGGCGCGGTTGCGGCCAGAGGTGGTGGTGGGTTCTCGACCAGGTAGGCGTAGGAGGCGTCTTCGATGATGAGCGGGCCGTGCTGTCGAGCGATCTTGATCAGGCGGGTTCGATCGGTTGCTGGCATGACCCAGCCCAGAGGGTTGTGCAAGGTGGGCATGGTGTAGATCGCGCGCACAGGGCGGGTCGCGCACAGCTTTTCGAGGGCATCGAGATCCGGTCCGTCGGCGGTTGCGGGTATGGGCTCCAGGTCGAGATGGAAGGCGTGCGCGAGCACCTTGAAACCCGGGTAGGTGAGTGCGTCGACCGCGACGACGTCGCCGGCGTTGAGCGCGGCCATGACGGTGATGGCCAGGCCGTGCTGCGCACCGCTGGCGATGAGAATCCGGTCCGCATCGGTGGTGATTCCCCGGCGCCTCAGGTGCCGTGCGATCGAGGCTCTGTCCTGGGGGCGCCCTCGATGGGGTTGGTAGCGCAGCAGCGAGTCGAGATCGCCGGAGGTGGCCACCTCGCGCAGGGCCTGCCGGAGGAGATCGGCCTGTCCGGGCAGCGACGGATAGTTGAAGTTGAGGTCGACCGCGTCGGTGGCGACGGCCTGTTGGTCGATGCCGTGGCCGGCGGGAACCGCGATATCACGCACGAACGTGCCGCGGCCCTGTTCCCGGCTCACCAGACCCATCGTTTCCAGCTCGGCGTACACCCGGGTCGCGGTCACCACGGCGATGCCCTCACGGGCGGCGAGCCCGCGGTGTGTCGGCAGCCGCGCACCCACGGCGAGCCGCCCGGTCCGGATGTCGGCGGCGAACACGTCGACCAGTGTTTTGTACCGTGAGGCTGGCATGCACCGGATTGTATGCATGACAATTCTTTGACTGTCCTGTTCGCGGCTCCTTACCGTCAAGACCCACCCACCCGGAAGGACAGCCGCCGTGCACATCGCCATCCTCACCTTCGAGGGCTACAACGAACTCGACTCCCTGATCGCGCTCGGTGTGCTCAACCGCATCAAAACCGACGACTGGCGCGTCACCATCGCCACCCCCAGCCCCAAGGTGACGTCGATGAACGGGGTGGTCATCGAGCAGATGTCCACTCTTGAGGAGGCGTGCGCCGCTGACGCCGTGATCGTCGGCAGTGGCATCGCCACCCGCGAGGTCGTCGAAGACCCGGCGATCATGAACATCCTGCGCAACCTGGACCCCTCGCATCAGCTCATCGCGGCACAGTGCTCCGGCGCGCTCGTGCTGGCCAAGCTCGGCCTGCTCAACGACATCCCCGCCTGCACCGACCTGACCACCAAGCCCTGGGTCATCGCCGCTGGCGTCGAGGTACTCAACCAGCCCTTCTACGCCAAGGACAACATCGCCACCGCCGGCGGATGCCTGGCCTCGCACTACCTCGCCGCCTGGATCATCGCCCGCCTTGAGGGCAAGGAGGCCGCCGACGGTGCACTGCACTATGTCGCCCCGGTCGGAGAGAAGGAGGAATACATCGAGCGCGCCTGGCGCAACATCACCCCCTACCTGCCCGCTCCCGCACGGGCGCTCGTCTGAACACCAGTCGCAAGCGGCGACCGGCCGGAAACTTCCTCACCGGGGTTGAGGAACATCCATGTCAGATCGTGCGCTAAGCCGACGTCGGCCCTGGTGGGCGGCTGACGGAGCGTCGGTGACCGGACCCGTCTGAAGACTTGGTGGTAAGGACGGCTATTCGTTGGGGGTGAGTGGTCGGCAGCGACCCATCCCGCTGGAGTGACTATGCAGTGTCGGTCGACGGATAGGTTCCTAGTATGGACATCCGTGTAGAGATCATCCGGGCGGCGAGTCAGGAGCTCGTCGACGCCTTCGGCAGGTTGCTTCCGCAGTTGTCTTCGACCGCCAAGCCCCTGGACTACGAGGCGCTCGACCGGATGGTGACTTGTGATGCCAACACCGTGCTCGTTGCCCGCACTCCTGACTCGATCGTCGGCACCCTGACGCTGGTGCTGTTGCCCTTGCCGTCCGGCTTGCGGGCCCGCATCGAAGATGTGGTCGTGGACAGCGCAGCACGAGGTCAGGGAGTCGCGGGCCTTCTCACCCAGGAGGCCCTGCGGCTCGCCCGGGAAGCGGGTGCCCGGACGGTTGATCTCACTTCCCGACCGGATCGAGCGGCGGCGAACCGGCTGTATGAGCGTCTCGGCTTCCAGGTCAGGCAGTCCACGGTCTACCGCTTCGCGATCGACGCGTAGGCGAGGTAGTCGGTGCCGGCTCGTTCCGCGTAGCGCATCGCGGTGGTGGCGCTGATGCCCAGGGCGTTCGCGAGGACGGAGGGCGGGGCCTCGCGGATCATCTGCAGCCAGGCGCGCGACCGGGCGGCCAGGGGCCGGATGTCGATCGCGCGGAGGATGTTCGCGACGGCGTGGACGTGCATCGGGTGGCCCGGCATGAAGCCGGGAAACAGCAGTTGGGAGGTGGGGTTCGCAGGTGTGTTGAGCCCCGGTCGGGCCGTGAGGTGAACGCGGATCACGGCTGTCGCTGGTTCTGGCACGTACAACCGGTCGGAGCCGAAGCTGACTTGGAGCCCGTCGGGACCATCACGTAGTTGATCGGTGCGGAGTTGGACGATGCGGGAGAGGGGCTGGTCGAAGAGGACGAGCATCAGTCCGATGGCCCGGTGGGCGGCGGGCAGGGTGTCGTGGAGCAGGAGCGCCCGCAGGGTGTTCAAGTGCTCGTCTTCGCTGGCCAGGGGGCTGGTGCGGCTTGTCGGCAGGGGGAGGGTGATGTTGCGGACGAGACGTTGCCGGATGGCCCAGTAGAGGAAGTTGTTGGCGTGCTGGCGGGTGGTGGTGCCGTTGCCGAACCATGCGTCGATGTCGTGTTGGGTGCACTCGTCCAGTCGGCGGCCTCGGTTCCCGAGCCAGTGCAGGAACTGGGTGGCGACGGTGAGGTGCTGCTTTGCTCGGACGAAGGCGCCGGCGGTCACTGGTGCGGTGCGGGCCTGGTCCCGTAGTCGCCGCTTCAGGTGCCAGCGGCTGTAGCGTTCGATGAGGCGGCGCTGGTCGGGGTCGTTGATCGCGTCGAGTTTGGGGGTGAGCCAGCGGTCGAACGATGCGAGGTGCTCGTCGCGTGGTGGCAGGCAGCGGTGGGTGACGAGCAAGCCCCGCAGGTACTCGACCGTCCGTGACGCTGGCAGGCCGTCCAGAGCCTCGTGGCTGAGGGCGATGGTCGTCGGCCAGGCCGCGCAGCAGTTCGCGGACGCGCGGGTTCTGGTTGATCCAGGTGCATCCGGTGTTAGGGCGAGGCATGTCGATGATGGCCTGGGCCAAGGGCTGCAAGGGCTCGGGTATGGCACCGTCTGGGCCCGCGAGGAGGGTGCTGACCCTGACGGCGAGCAGGCAGCGCCAGCAGATTGCCTGGGTCGGTGGTCATGGCTTCGTCGCCGCAGCGTTTGCAGTGGACGTCCACAGGGACGTCGCTGCACTGGGCGCAGAGGAACCGGCCGTCCGGGTCGACGCCGGGGAGGATGCCCTGGTGGCCGCAGTGCGCGCAGGTGCCCTGCCGGGTGCGTGCGGCTCGGACGCAGTAGCGGCAGACGAGGCCCTCCGGCCAGCGAGTCGGCTTGGGGTAGCTGTCACCGCAGCGGACGCAGGCGGGCCAACGGCCAGGATCAGAGGTGTACTTGCGCGGGCGGGGCACTGTCAGTCCTCCAGGATCCGGGCCCGCTCGGGTTGCAAGTTCGTCTTGAGGTCGATCACCGTCGCCTCGTCAGCCGTACGCTTGCGCCGGTCCGCCTCGACATAGGGCTCGATCAGATCCCCGGGTGAGCAGTCGAGGATGTCGCAGAGCGCGGCGGGCACTGGCAGCGACAGCCGCTCGGGCTGGTCGGTGGCCAGACGGTAGACCTGGGCGGTGGACAGGTTGATGCCGCGGTCGCGTAGGAGCGGGATCAGCTCGGTTGTCTTCCAGATGTTGTGAGCGGCCATGATCCGCCGCAGGTGCCAGTGGTAGCTCAGCCGCCGGACCATCAGATGCCCTCCTTGCCGGTGGCGCCAAGCGCCCTGCCGATCGTCCCGTCGCGTACCCGGTGCAGGGTGCGGGTGCGGAGGTCGGAGGACACCGAGGTGTAGAGCGAGGTCGTGGAGGCGTAGGAGTGCCCGACCTGCTGCTGGACGAGCAACGGGTCGTAGCCGGCCTCGATCAAGTGCGTCACGTAGGAGTGGCGTAGGCAGTGCAGGCTGAGCTCTGCGGGCAGGCCGAGCGCGTCCCGGTAGGCGGCGAAGCGGTCACTCAGGGCGCCCATGTCCAGCTGCTGAGAGCGCTCACTCGGCCGCAAGGCGGTGCTGCCCGCGGCCGTTTCGAACAGGTCCCGATAGCCGTCGTGCCACTGCTGTATGACCTTCACCGACCAGGGAAAGACGGTCAGGACGCTGCGGCGCTTGGGGGCAGAGCCTTTGGACGCCTTGCCCCAGCGGACGTAGATGACGCCCAGGTCGCCGAACTCGGGTGCGTGCGGGTTGCAGCCGAAGTCGGACAGCTCCAGTTTGATCACTTCGCGACGGCGCAATCCCCAGGCATAGGTGGCCTTCAGGGCCGCCGCATCACGCATGGTGGTCAGCCAGCCCTTGCGGTCCGAGGCCCGGGCGGCGGCCACCTGATCGTCGGCGTAGTCGAAGAACTGCTGGAGCTCCGCTTTGGCCCGCTACCTGCGACTTCGGGACCTTCAGCGGGAGATCGAGGAGGGCCTGAACGTGATGGAGTCCTCCAACGGCGCGAACTCCGTAATCGCCTACGGCAAGGGCGGGGAGATCGCCTCGAACCGGCGCGACGAGCAGGAGATGTTCGTCCTGTGCCTGCGCATCCTGCAATCGGCCCTGGTCTTTGTGAACACCCTGATGCTCCAGGGCATCCTCGGCGAACCGGAGTGGGCGGACCTCCTCACGCCCGCGGACCGGCGCGGCCTGACCCCGTTGTTCTGGTCCCACGTCCGGCCCTATGGCGAGGTGAAACTCAACATGACCAGCAGACCCCCGCTCAGCACGAGCTGACCGGTGTCTGGTTGGGGATCCCTTACATGCACGGCCTGTGATCCGGCAGGGGTATCACGATCGCGTCGGAACACAGCGCCGCGAGATCCTTGGGCGCCCGAAGCCCGCGCCGATCCGATGTCGAGCGCTCAGCGCTTGGTCTCGTACCTGGTCAGGACCACGCCGTCGGGAAACGTCCGGGTCTCCACCAGGGTCAGGTTCACCCAGTTGTCCAGGGCTGTGAAGAACGGCGTGCCGCCGCCCACCAGGACCGGATGGGTGACGATCGCGTACTCGTCGATCAGCCCGGCCCGCATGGCCGCCGCGGCGAGTGTGGCACCGCCGATGTCCATGGGGCCGCCGTCGTCGGCCTTGAGCCTGGTGATCTCGGTGACCGCGTCGCCGGTGACCAGACGGGTGTTCCAGTCGACCGTGCTGGTCGTAGAGGAGAACACCACCTTCGGCATGTCCCGCCAGCGGTCGGCGTACTCGATCGCCGCCGGTGTGGCATCCGGCTGCTTGTCGGCGGTCGGCCAGTGGGAGCTCATCGTCTCCCACAGCTTGCGCCCGTACAGCGCCAGGCCCGTCGCGTCCACCCGGTCGGACCACCACTGGAACAGCTCGTCGCTCGGCACGCTCCAGCCGAGGTCGTCGCCGGGCGCGGCGATGTAGCCGTCCAGGCTCATGTTCATGGCAAAGGTCAGTTTCCGCATGGCGTCAGCCTCCCGTGAGTCGGTATTTGGCGTACAGACCAGCACGGCGCGGAAAAATCATCGGTCAGGCCACACTGCCGCAGTAAATACCGGATTTACTGCGGCGGAGCCCCTACCGTGATCATCGCGACCTGCGGCGGGTTCCCCGGCCGCCGCAGGCGAGGTGTACGCATTTGCTGCGGCAGTGCCGGAAGGGCGGGGCCAGCGTGGCGATCGAACCGGTGACCGAACTCGGAAGCGGGGGCGCGCTCCGGCTGCCGTGCGCCCGGGTGGTGCCCCTGTCCGCCCCGCCCGCGTCGTGCACCGCGGCAGTCGAGCGGTACCTCACCGGTGCGGGCATCGCGAAGTCCTTCGCGCGGATCTACCGGATCTCGCTGACGACGTGGGGGTGGATGCTTGCCGGCGAACCGGCGCCGACCGGACCCGCCCGCCGGGGCGCGAAGCCGCCCGTCTTCCCCGTCGCCGCGATCGACGACCCGGCGCTGCCGGAAGTGCTGGCCGAGCTGGCGGCGGCGCGGGCGGACGAGATGGACGCCGATACCGTCAACCGGGAACTGTCCATCGCGCGCAAAGCGATCGGCTGGTGGCAGCGCCAGGGCTGGATCGACGGCGACCCGACGATCGGCATCGAGCGGCGGCCGGCACCGCCGGACCGCACCAAGGCCCTGGCCGAGAACGAGATCGCCGCCCTGTGGCGCCTGGACGTCGCCCTGCGGGAGAAGACGTTCTGGAAGTTGCTCTACGAGTCGGCGGCGCGGGCTGATGAGGTCCTGTGCCTGAACGTGGAAGACCTGTACCCGCAGGACGAGCGCGGAAAGATCACCGCCAAGGGCGGGGCCACGGAGTGGATTCACTGGCAGTCCGGCACCGCCCAGCTGCTGCCGCGACTCATCGCCCGCCGTACCCGCGGCCCGCTGTTCCTCACCGACCGCAAGGCCCCGGCCGGGACGCCGACATTGGATGTGTGCCCGGAGACCGGCCGGGCCCGGCTCTCCTACCGCCGGGCCGATGAGATCTTCGAGGAGAACACCCCGGCTGTCGGCCAACCCGCTCGCCTCACCCGAGGACATCGAGGACCTGGACGGCTGGACGCTGCACCGGCTCAGGCACAGTGCGTTGACACACCATGCGGAGGACAGCACGTCCACGCCGATGCTGCTGGCCCGCTCCCGCCGTGCCTCCGTCCGTTCGCTGGAACGCTACGCCCGTCCCGGAGTCGATGCCGTCGCCCGTCATGTCGCCGAGCGTGACCCCGCCGCACGTCGCCGGACGTGACGCCCCTCGTTTGCGGCTGGTGACGATCCTGCTGGCTTATTCGGTCACGCGGCGAGGGAGAGGTCGAGGCGGGCAAGGTGGCTGACGCGGGTGCGGTCGAGCGGGTGGCCGTTCCACCAGGCATCGAGGCGGATGAGGTTGAGCGCAACGGCGGAGAGGACGTGCTCCAGGTGGGTCTTCTGGAGGCCGAGGTAGCGGGCACGTCTCATCCCGGTGACCGCGACGGCCTGGTGGATGGTTCCCTCGACGCCCGCGCGGGTTCCGTACTTGGCTCGCCACTGCTCGTCGGACTGCTGGAGGCGGGCATGGTCGAGGACTTCTTGCAGCTCGCGGGGTTGCAGGGAGAGGGTCCGGCCGCCGGTCTTCGAGCGGGTGCACTGGTCTCGCACCGGGCAGGGGCGACATGTCTCCTTGTCGAATTTGATGACGATGGCCCTGGTCCCGCGCTGGGTCGCGGGGCTCCACCAGGTGCTGGTGTCCCCGCGTGGGCAAGTGGCCTGCCGTATCTCCCAGTCGATAGTGAACGCGGTGCGGTCGAACCCGGCGCCGGCACGTGCCTGGGGTGAGCTGTTCAGCAGGACCGGGGTGACCAGGGTGACCCCGAAGTTCTTCTTCATCCCCACGATCAACTCGGCGGAGGCATAACCGGAATCGAGGAAGTGCTCGGCGGGCAGAAGACCACGGCCGGCGAGCATGTGATGGACCGGTTCAGTCATTTCCGCGTCGGTCACTGTGGCGTCGGTGGTCGCGATGCTGGTGATCAAGCGTGGCGGCGGTCCGTCGGCTCCAGGGATCGTCGCCTGGCCGGTGGGCGCGTCCTGGTCATCAGTTTCGTCGCAGGACTCACTGATGTGGATCTTGTAGCCGGTCCACCAGGAGCCCTGTTTGAGGCCGTAGCGTGCGTCCGTGTCGTACGGGGAGGCCAGCCGCAGTCTGCCGGGCGGGAGGTTTTTGCTCTCCCGCCGCTTCACCTCCGCCCCGGCCTCGGTCACGGCGCGGTGGTAGTTCTGCACCCATATCGTGCGCAAAACCTGCACCGCTGGGAGCTCACGCAGCCAGGCCGGGGCGTCAGGGGCGTGCACCGCCTCCAGCAGCGCCGGAAGTTCTACACCTTCGACACCGAATCGGCCCCCCGCGGGCGCTGGCGGCAAACGGTAGGGCAGTCCGGGGCGGTCGACCTGGCCGCCCCGCCCGCGGTCGACCCCGTTGCGACGACCCGCACTTCAATCAGGCCATCGTGAAATCCGGTCACGGCGTACAACCCTCGCAGTACACAAGGTGTCGTACATGCGAACACGTATACGTCTACAGGCCCCCGGGGGATCCTTGAACACCACGCACCACCTCACCCGCCGTACCCGACTCGCGTTCGTCGCCGGCATAGCCGTCCTCGCGAGCGTCACGGCTCCGCTGACCACAGCCACCGCGTACACCGCCACCACCCCGGTTTCGAAGGCCGGCGCCGAGAACCCCGCACCGGTGACCGTCGTCCAGGAAGGCGGCCCCACCAACGTCGCCACCGGCGACGTCCCGGCGTCGAAGGTCCGTTTCACCGCCACGCTGCCCGCGGGCTTCACCGGCGACGTCAAGGCCCAGCTGGTATTCACCCGGACTCCGGGAGCGGGCTGGGAGCCCCGGCAGGTGGCCTCCGCGCTCAACGCCACTTGCTCTCTGAACGGCGGCCCGTACACGTCGTGCCCGTTCGACACCGGCCACGACGAGTACACCGAAGGCATCATCTACCTCAGCCTGCCCACGGCCACCGCCACCACGAAGAACGCGGGCACGACGCTCACCTGGCAACTCCTGGTGAGCACCAAGGCCATGCTGGTCGACGGCCTCGGGGGCACCATCAACCTCACGGACGCCGCCGGGACCGCCCTGGCCGCGGCACCCGCACAGATCAACTTCGTCGAGGGGCGTGCGACCTCCCGCCCGACCATCTACGCCCGCGACACCGCCGGTACGCTGTGGCAGTACGAGTCCGACGGCAAGTACGGCACCACCGCCTACAGCAAGCGCACCAAGGTCGGGGGCGGCTGGGAGATCTACAACACGATCACCCGCCTCGGCAAAACCGCCGTGGGCAGCGCTTCCACCGGAGTGGGCCACGACCTGGTCGCCCGTGACAAAGCCGGACGGCTCTGGTTCTACCGGGGCACCGGCCAGCCCGGGACCCCCTTCAAGCCCCGCAAGCTCGTTGGCAGCGGCTGGGGCCAGTACACCGCCATCGTCGGCATGGGCGACTCACGTACCGACCGCGTCAACGACCTGCTGGCCCGGGACCGCGATGGCGTCCTGTGGTTCTACCGCGGCACCGGCGACCCAGCCAGGCCCTTCAAGACCCGCGTGAAGGTCGGGGGCGGCTGGAACAAGTTCACCAGCCTGACCTCCTTCCCCAACGGCATCGTGGCGAAGGACGCGGCCGGTGTGCTGTGGCTCTACGAGGCGAACCCGACCGGCGTGGTCGCCGCCCCGCTCAAGGCCCCGCAGAAGTTCGGCGTCGGTTTCGGCACCTACCGTGCCCTCGCCTTCGGCGACGACTTGGGCTGGGGCGAGGGCAAGGAGCTGGTGGCCCGAGACGCCAGCGGCAACCTCTGGGCGTACGAAGGTTCGTACTCCTCCACAGGCAAGCGCGGCCTCACCGGCAAGCGCACCCGGATCGGCACCGGCTGGAACATCTACAACACGCTGATCTGACCCGGCCACCCGCCGCGCCACGCCGATCTTCCGGCGCCGCGCGGCGGGTGCCGGACAGAGCCAGGTCCTACAGGGCGCTGACCCAGTACACCGCCCTGTAGAGCGCGGGCAAGCCCGTGCCACCCGGGCGCACTCGCAGTGCAACTCCGCCGCCCGTCTGCGCGCCCAAGTCCTCGTAGCCGCTTGCGCATGGCCCCGGCACCTCCCGCCCGGCCCCCTCTCCGGCCCACGTCCGCCACGGCGGATCGCCCGGCCTATTCGTCGACGCGGCCTCCTTGCGGATCGACTCCTCGGCGATCCGCCGGGCCCTGCCCTGGTCGTAGGCCACGCCAACCCGCTGCCGTACCAGGCCCAGGTGGTTATTCATGGTCTTCGCCGCCCGGTACACCGCCAGCGTGCCCTCCGGCAGCTCCATCGCCCGCCGCACGAACTCCGCCACCGCCTCCGGAATGTTTTCCACCTTCGGGAAGCACCCCATGCGCTGATACGACTTCAGCGTCAGCAGCAAGGCCAGCAGATGCTCATCGCTGTCCGTCGTGCGTTGTCTGCCTCCCGCCTTCACCAGGCCCCGGTCCTTGAGCGCGGTCAGCAGCAGGTCGAGCACCTTCTCCTCCATCCCGTGCTTGACCAACCGCGTGCGGAACTCGGACAGCACCGAGGCGTCGAACCCGGGATCATCCAGCTCCAGGCCGAGCGCGTATTTCAGGTCCATGCCGTATCGAACCCGATGCACTGCCGCCCGGTCGGTGAGGTTCTCGGCGGACTGCACCGCTTCCCGATGCAGGCGCCCCTTCGCGGCACCAGCCGCACATGGCTCAGCACAACCATCGAGGCCACATCCAGACAGATCGAAGCTCTCGTGAACCCGGCAATCAGCGCGTGACGATGCAGAAGGGATGCCCAGCAGGGTCGGTAAGGACCCGCGCCTTGTCCCCATGCGGCTGGTGATTCGGCTTGCCCGCGCCCAGTTCCAGCAGACGGGCCTCGGCCTCGTCCAGGCTCTCCGCGACCTTGAAGCAGATGTGAAGCTGCTGGGGAACGATCTGGCCAGGCCAACTCGGAGCCCGGTAGTCCTCGACCCGCTGGAAGCCGATGAAGAGTCCGTCCTCACGGTTGAGACCGGCGAACTCGGCGTCCGACTTCGGGTGCGGTTCAAAGCCGGTGGCCTGCTGATAGAACGCCGCCAGAGCCAGCGGATCAGGGCAATCGAGTGTTATCGCGACCAGTTCCATCTGCAGGGACATGAGACCTCCGAGCCGATCAGTGGACTTCCGTGCACGCCAGAGTGGCGGCCGCCTACCGTTGAGCGGGACGGGGAGGGCGCGTTCGTTCCACTCAACAGTAAGCACAGCAGGTCAGGGCCGCACCATGCCATCAGTTATCTGGGACAGGACAGCGTTGACCGTCCGCGCGGCGGCGGACGTGTTCCTCGACTCGCTCGGCAACCCGAACACGGTCCGGAACTACGGGATCGGGGTGGGCAAGACCGCGGAACGGCTCGGCGAGGTCCGGCCGCTGGCGTCGGTGGCGGACGACGAGATCGGCGAGGCTCTGGAACTGCTCTGGGGCACCGCGGCGGTGAACACGTGGAACTCCCGCCGGGCGGGGGTGCTGTCCTGGCTCGGCTGGTGTTGGGAGCGCGGTTACGAGGGGCCGACGGTCCCGGACTGGGCGAAGCGGCTGGCGGTGCCGGACTCCGAGACCCCGGGCCGCTCGAAGGTGGCGATCGACGGGCTGATCGCGCGGCGCGAGGTGCACCTGCGGGAGAAGACGGTGTGGCGGATGCTGTATGAGACAGCCGGGCGGGCGGAGGGAATCCTCGGCGTCAACATCGAGGATCTGGACTTCGCCGGGCGCCGTTGCCCGGTCAGGGCGAAGGGCGCCCGGACCAAAGCCCGCCGCCGGGGCCAGGCTCTCGAGGACTACGTGCTGGAGCCCGTGTACTGGGATGCCGGTACCGCTCGGTTGCTGCCCTGTCTGCTGAAAGGCCGCATCCGCGGGCCGGTGTTCGTCACCCACCGCCGCCCGGGGCCGGGCAAGGTCGTCAGCCCCCGCGACGTGTGCCCGGACACCGGCCTGGCTCGTCTCTCCTACGGGCAGGCCCGCGCCCTGCTCGACGAGCACACCGCCCTGCGCGGACCGGGCACGGGCTGGGACCTGCACGAGTACCGCCATTCCGCCCTGACCCATCTCGGCGAACAGGGCGCCTCGCTGTTGATGCTGATGGCGAAGTCCCGGCACAAGAAGCCGGAGAACGTCCGCCGCTACGTCAAGCCGTCCCCCGAGGCGATCGCCGAGCTCACGAGCCTGCTCGCGCCCGGCGGCAGCAACCGCTGAGCCGCGTTCCTTGATCCTTCTCGGTGGCAACGGCGGTGGCGGAGAGGAGCGTTGCAGCGGCAAGGCTGCCCCAGAGGGCGGCCGAGCCGTGGGAGGCGAGAGCGGTGATGACCGCCGGGGAGACGGCGAGGCCGAAGCCCGTGGAGAGCTGGAAGCGGGCGAGGGCGCGTCCCAGGACATGGGCCGGGGCGAGGGCGGTGACGAGCGCGGTGGCGCTGCCAGCATAGATGATCTCGCCGATGGTGCAGACCACGGACACCGTGGCGACGGCCGGGGCACTCCAGCCGTGTCCCAGTGAGGTGGCCGCGAGGAACCCGAGGTAGGACGCGGCAAGTACCACGCCGGCAAGAGCCAGCACGGTCCGCCGGGAAAAGCGGGACAGCAGGACGGTAACCGGAACCTGCAGGGTGACCACCAGCACGGTGTTGGCCACGAAGATGGCTGCCGACCACACCGGGGATGCGTGCAACTGTGTCACCAGGACCAGGGGGAGCGCGATTTCGGGGACGTTGAGGCAGAAGACGTAGACCACGTTGGCGGCCAGCAGCGCGCGCATCCGAGGTGCGGGCCCGTCGGCCCTGTCCTTGGCCGGAGCAGCGGCCGGATGCGTGTGCAGGTGGACCGACCATGCCAAGGCTGCCGCAGCGAGATAGGCGAGTCCGGTGACGGCTGCCAGCGCCTGCAATGCGGTGGTGCCGCCCGCCAGGCATGCGGTGGCGAGGAGGGCGCCCGCGCCCAGGCCGGCGTTGCGCAGGGAGCGGCCTGCTGCGAAAGCGGCGTCGCGTTCGCGGCCGTGGGCGACCGTGGCCACTAGGGCTGCATGGGCGGCCGGCCATGCCTGGTTGCCGATGCCGAGGAAGAGTGCCGCCGTCGCGAACAGCCAGACGTGCCCCGCCGGGGTGGCCAGCAGCAGCGCGACGCCCAGCACCCGCACCAGCATCGACGCTGCCACGACCGTGCTGCGTGCGCCCCGGTCCAGCCATCGGCCGACAGCGGGTATGCACGCCAGACCCACGACGACGCCGACCGTCATGGCGATGCCGGTGGCCGACGCGGACAGCCTCAGCACCGTCACCCCGTAGAGCAGCAAAAAGGGCCGCAGCAAGCCGGTGCCGAGCGCGTCCACGGCCAGGGCGACGGCATAGCGGGGGCCTCCGGAGGCACGGACGAGGGCGCGCGGCTGGATCTTGGTGGTGGTTGCCATGGCGTCAACGGTGCGTTCGGCCGCCGGACCGACCATGTCGGTTGACGGACACCGTCAATCGACGCGGTCGTCGGCCATCCGACCAGCGATGATGAGGGGATGACGTTGAGGATCGACATCGGCGGCCTGCCGTCCGGGCGACTGCGGTTCGCTGCCTCCCCGCTGGCCGAGCTGACCGCGATGCTGCACGTGCTGGCCGAACCCGGGCATCACCCGCAGCTCGCCGGCTGGGCCGGGGACGTCTGGGCCGGGCTGCGGCCGGAGCTGGCCGAGCGGCTCAGGGAGGCGGAGTTCCTCTGGCGTTCCTCACGAGCCGACTTCCTGGTCCCCGCCCGTCCCCGGCTGACCCTCGCCGAGGAGTTGGACGATGTAGACCGGATCGACGATGAAACCTATGTGACCGCCGCGCTCATTACCACGTGCGGCAGCAACCGGGTCCACTTCGCCGCGCCGTCGCCGCTCGCCGACGCGACGGCGCGTGAGCGGGCCCTGGACCTGGCTCAGGCCCGCGGCGCGCTCCAAGAGGCCTTCGCGGAACGGCTGCTCGCGGACCCGGCCGCCGTGCGGGCGCGGGTGCGTGACACCCTCGAACAGTGCGCCGAGGCCTTCTTCGACGCCGCCTGGACGGGCGTCGCGGTGCAACTCGCCACCGACCTGCGCCTGAAGAACGACCTGCTGAAGCGCCAGGGCATCGGGGCGGCACTCGCGTCGGTCTCCAGCGCCGTGACCCTGGCGCCGGACGGCAACTGCATCATCGTGGACAAGCTGCAGGACAATGCGACCGCCGCCCACGGCACCGGGGTCACCTTCCTCCCCAGCGTCTTCGGCCGCCCGCACCTGGTGGTGGTCCACGCGGTCGGGTGGCAGCCGGTGGTGCAGTACCCCGTGGCCGAGGCGAGTCCATCGGAGCCGGTATCGCTGGAAACGGTCACGCTACGGCTGGAGGCACTCGCGCATCCGGTACGGCTGCGGCTGCTGCGCACCCTGGCCCGCGGCTCGCACACCACTGGTGAGCTGGCCCACGCCTGGGAACTTTCGCCCCCGGAGGTTTCCCGCCACCTCGCTGTCCTGCGCCGCGCGGGCCTGCTCACGGCCCGGCGGCAGGGGCGTTACGTCCGTTACACCGTCAATCTGCCCGATCTGACGGCGCTGGGGACCGACCTGCTGTCGGCCGTACTGCGCTGAGTAGCTTCGGTCTGCCAGAACGCGGGCGACCGCCGCCTTCGCAACATCGTCCAACTCGGCAGGCCGCCGAGCAGTACCGGCGCGACCGCCTGCTGCCCTCGGGCAGCCGGGCAGCGGACTGGCTGCACCGCCGGACGTTCCTCCTGGCCATACCCGGGGGGGCATCCTGTCCGGCCGTGCGGGCCAGGACCTGTCACTCCTCGTCGATCGCGTCTTTGCCGCGAAGCGGACGCAGACGCCGTTGCGGTACACGGATACCTCAGTAGGCGATTGACCCGTACTCCCAGCCGTACCGGAACTGCACGTAGAACTTGGTGCCGTCCTTGACGTCGGTGGCGGCCAGCCCCCAGGTGCCGCCCGCGATCGGGCGCCACCCGTTGCAGGTGGTGCCGCCGCTGCTGGGCAGGAAACAGGTGCGCACGTCGTCACCGATGGTCGGCTTGACGTTGATGTCGTTGCAGTTGGACGTGGCGGTGACCGAGCCGGACGCCGGCCACCTGGCCGGCACGGATTCGGTGCTGGTGAACGACCTGGCGGTGCCCAGGCAGGACTGCACCGCGGTGGCAGCCGACTCCGAGCGGCTGGACCCAATTGCCCGTGTGAGCAAGGATCGAGCAACTACCTTCCTTTGAAGCAGAGTTCACAGAATCCGACCATCGCAGCCGCGAACGATGCCGGTAGGGGCCCGGGCCTGTACTGGTGTACGGCCTCGGGACTGGTGGGCCCGCATGTTCAGGAGTCGCGTATTCGCCGTAGCCTTCGGTCGATCGTCACCCTGTGTCGGTGCTCTGCGGCATGATGACCGCCGTGAACACCGAGATACTTATAGACGTCTGGCAGCGGCTTCTCGCCGACCCTCGCAAGTCGTGGGTGCTGTTCGAGCATGGCACTTGTGTCGTGCTGACCGCCCCGGAAGGGGAGCTTGCTGAACAGGCCACCGCCCTCCTGAAGGAGTTCGGCCCGGCGCATGCCGGATCTTCGGCAGGAGACTTTGGGGTGATCGACCTCAAGGACGTCGAGGGATGGGCCGTAACCGGGCACCACAACGATGTCCTCACGTATGTCGGCCCTGATGAGCCTCAAGATCGGTCGGAGATCGCTGTCGGACTGTTCGGACGTTCCAAGCGCCATCGGGATGGCATCGAACTTCACGTCGTCCACGTTGAGGACAAGCGAAGCTCAGCCGACCCAGCGTAAGTACCTGCGCTTCGCCGTCGGTGATCACCGGGGGGCGTATCGGCTCCAGGTTCCGCCGGCGGCGGCCTCGGCCGCCGCGGCCTGGCGGCGGCGCTGTGCGCAGGCCTGCTCGATCGGGGCCGGCGCATCCTCGGGGACGACATCGGGCTCGGGGAACGCACGGCGGGACAGCTCCCGCATCGCCTGGTTCTGCCGGTCCACGGCTTCCACGACGGCCGGGTCCACCCGGGACGGCGGCGCGACGGCGCGATGGGCTCCGAGGGCGCGGCGGTAGCCGTCCGACGGTGCGGGCCGCGGTGCCGGCGCGGCGGGCGGGTCCTGCTGCGGGATCGGGGCGGCGGCCGCCGTGGCGGGACTGGCCATCTTGAGGTCGCCGGTCTCGTCGACGACGAGTACCGCCTGGTCGTCGTGGAGGTGTTCGGCCACGTAGCCGCACAGGTCGTCGCGGACAGCGTCAGCGTCCCACTTGGCGCGGTTCAAAAGGTGCTGCATCCCGTCCGGGGTCGCCTCTCCGGCCCACTCGGCGATGGTCCCGCAGTTCTTGCGGGGCAGATCCGAGAGCAGGCCGAGCACCAACCGCCGTATCCGGCGGCGGGGTTCAACCCGGGACGGGTGAACCGGCCCGCGATCCGGTCCATCAGGCCGTCGAATGCCTCCTGCCAGCGGGCAGGGTCTACCCTGTGACCCGCGGCCACCGAATGATCATTTGTCTTCACACACCGACGATCAACGGTGGCCGCACCTGTCGGCGAACCAGGAGTAGCCAATGACCTCGCCCGGCCCCGTCACCCGCGACCTGCTCGAAACTTTTGACGACGTACGTTCCAGAACCTTCGCTCGCCTTGACGGCCTCACCGACGCCGAATACCTCTGGGAGCCCGTCGCCTCGTGCATGACGCTCCGGGCGGATGGGGACGGCGTGTTCCGTGCCGACCCGCGGCCCACAGGCGACGTCCAACCGTCGCCGTTCACGACGATCGCCTGGCGAATCTGGCACATCGGGGCCGACTGCCTGCGCGGCTACGACCGCTTCTTCGAGGACGAATCCCAGAGCGGCGACCGGCACCTGTGGCCGGGCACAGCAACCGAGGGCGTCCAGATGTTGGCCAACGACTGGTCCCGATTCCGAACCCGGGTCGAGTTCCTCGGCGATGACCGCCTCCTCCAACCCATGGGCTCCCGCGCTGGCGTTTACGGTCACGAGAGCTATCTGCTCCTGGCCCTCCATGCCTTGGACGAAGCCGCTCACCACGGTGCCGAACTCGGCGTCCTTCGCGACCTTTACCTTCACGGCTTCACCGCGGGACGCTGACCATCGACCGCGTCTACCTGATCACCCGCCTGAGCGTCTTCGACGCCACCTGCACCGAGCTCGCCACCTGGATCAGAGGCCACTGGGGTATCGAGAACCTCCTGCACCACGTGCGAGACCGCACGTTCCGCGAGGACGACTCCAAGGTCCGCACCGGCACCCTGCCCCCCTCTCTGACCCGTCGTTTGAGGCACGGGTCCGGTGCGGTGGCATCCAGTGGTCCGGGTGGGACGAACCACTGGTTCCAGTAGAAGGGAATGAAGCGCTCCGGGATCGGTGGAGGCTCTAACGGCCTCGGGAGGAGTTGAGTTCGAGGTGCGCCGGCATGGTGTTCGGCTGGTGGTTACTGAGGTTTTCAGGGGGGGTCGGTGTTGTGAGCGTCAGTCCGGTCCCGGCCAGGCATCCGTCGACGAGTTGGTGCTGGAGTTGGATGTGCCTGAGGCCGCGGCGGAGCGTTCGGGTGAGGTGGTCTGGGTCCTCGAAGGCGGTGTTCGCCGTCGGGCCGCGCCGAAGAAGTGACCAGACGCTCTCGACGGGGTTGAGGTCCGGCGCGTACGGGGGCAGCTGGAAGACGGTGAGCCAGTCGTGTTCGGCCGCGTACTTTTTCATGCCGGCTGTGCGATGGGTGTTGAGGTTGTCCCAGACCACCACGATCGGGCCGCCGAGCTGGATGTGCGCGCGGACCAGCAGGTCGCGGTAGTCGGTCCAGGCGAAACTTTTGCGGGCTCCTTTGAACGGCAGGTGGAATCGGGGCCGGTAGATCAGGCGGCTCTTCTCGCCGGGCTTGTAGCAGCACAGGGCAGCGACGGAGATCCGGCGGCGGGATCTGCCGCGGACCCTGACGACAGGAGTGTGGCCACGAAGGCCCCAGGTACGTGCACGGGGCGGCGTCATCGCGAACCCGGCCTCGTCCTCGAAGACGATCCAGGCGCCGAGCGCCGCCGCGGTGCTTTTACCCGTGGCCACACCTCCTTCTTCCACAACTCCACCGCATGTTCGTCCCGTTCCAGAGCCCTGCGAGCCGGAGCCTGCCATGACCAGCCGTGCCTTTTCAGCAGCCGCCACACGGTCGCCACCGACACACTCACCTTCAAACGACGGGCGATCACCGCCTGAACCGGCCCAGCGTCCACCGCTGATCTTCGAAACCATGGGCGGCCGGGCCCCTGCCCAGTTCCTCCTCCAGCACCGCGAATTGGGCATCCGAGATCCTCGGCACCTTCGCCGGCCCGGCGGAAAGCAGGGCCTCCGGACCACCCTCCCGCCAAGCTCGGCGCCAGCGTTCCACCGAACGCTCGCTCACCCGCAACTCCTTCGCGATCACCGCGGTCTTCTCACCCGCCGCGAACCGCCCGCCGGCCTCCAGCCGCACCCGTTCACGCAACGCCCGCCGCTCAGCAGTCAGGCCCCCACCCTCCGCATACCGCATACCGCATCGACCGCGTACTCCGCCGCGAGTTACGCAAATCCCAGCTCCGGCCCCACCTCATTGACGGATGCCTCACCGCCACCGGACTGACCCTCACCCAACCGAACCCACCCTGAAAACCTCAGTAGACACCCGCCTTAGGAATTCGATCCTGCGGCCTGACTGGATCCTTCGCGCTCGTGCTCTTCCTGCGCGTTCGGCCGCTCAAGAGGTTGTGCCGTGACCGTCGTCGAGGTAGGACGTCCACGGCCAGGCCACGCTTGCCGTCCGATACCGCTTGAAGGAGCGGTTCCTTTGAAGGACGGGGCTGATCATGCTCGTTCCGCGACCTACCGTTGGTTTTCACGCTCATCTCCCTCGCTGGTCAGTTGGGCGAGGCGGTTCCACGCTGGGGATGAGGCTCCGGGCTGGGATTGCGCGGCCAACCGGGCGATAGTCGGGCTGTGGACGGGGCGGGTCTCGGACTGGCTGTGGTGGTTGGTGAACCAGTTCCTGGTACGGGCCGCGAGGGCGGGGAGGCGGGGATCGTCGGGCGACCAGTCGTGGGCGGCGTCATGGTCGAGGTAGAGGGCGCGGAACTCGGGATCGTTCATGAGTTCGCGCTTTTCGGCGATCCATAGGGAGGCGTCCTCGGGTGAGGCCGTTTGCATGAGGATCCAGCCGTTGCGTTCCAGTTCCCTCTGGCGCTCGCTGACGCCGAGTTCGCGCAGCACGTCGAGGTAGTCGGCGACCTCCGGGGAGACGAACAGCCGGTCGCCGCCGCGCAGCTGGGCGAGCTGGTCGCGGGTTCGCCGCAGCTGCACCATGCGGTCTTCTAGGTCGTGAGCGATCTCGGTGATGGCCGCGGTGAGCGTGTCCGGGTCGGCGTTGAGAAGGTCCTTGATGCGGGCCAGTGGCACGCCCGCATTGGCCAGGGTCCTGATCTTGACGAGGTCGATCGCGTCTTGGGCGGTGTAGCGACGGTAGCCGGAGGGGTCGCGGTCGGGCTCAGCGAGCAGGCCGCGCTGGTGATAGTGGCGTATGGCCTTGATCGTCACTCCGGCGTAGTCCGCGAGCTGGCCAATCTTCAGCATGCCGGCCATCCTTCCACCCGGGCTGGTCAGTCGGAACGGTCAAGCCCGTCGGGTCAGGCGGCCGCCACCGTTACGGAAGCGCGCTTGGCCGTCGCGGACATCGTGGTAGGAGACGAGCAGTAGTCGCAGGTATCCGTCGAACGTTTCCAGTGGGTATCCGGAGGGCGCGAAAAGGCCTGGCCGGATCGGCACGTAGCGCTGCGGCGGAGCGGAGGTCATGCCGCCGGCGAACTGGGTGAAGACCCGTCCCTGCGATTCGTCCGCCGGTTCGTAGGTCGTCCGCTCTTCGAGCTGGCCGTCGACGATGCTGACGTCGATACGGAGCTGGTTGGAGCGGTAGGTGCCCACGTACGGGGTGAGGTCGACGTCCTGCTCCCCTCCGGTGACCAGAGTGGGGATCTGGAGGCCGAGATGCTCGCTCAGGAGCCGCTGCAGGATTTGGTCGTGGAGCATGATCGCTGCCGAGGTGTTACCGAAGGCAGTGAAGACCAGGTCGTGTTCGGGCACGACGCACAGGATGGACACTCCGCCGGGCGACGCGCCCGACATGGCCAGGACGGTTGTGTCACCGAACGGGTACCGCACCCAGCCCAGGCCCATCGGGGGGACGTTCGGGGTCGCCATGTCGTACGACACCTGCTGCATCAGCGCGGTCGCCCCGGCAGACAGGACGCGAGTGCCGGATGGGGAGATACCGCCCGCCAGGTGGGTGCGCCCGAAGGCGAGCAGGTCGGCGACGGTGCCGATCGGCGTGCCGCCGGCCGGACCCCAGGTGTCGGGCAGCATGAACATGCCGGTGGGCTTGGCCGCCATGGTCTTGGGGTCGAGGAAGTGGCCGACGGCCGTGCTGCGCAGAATGGCCTCCTCGGCTGAGGTGCAGGAGTCCTTCATGCCGACGGGCGCGTAGATATCGCGCTTGAGCAGGTCGGGGAAGGGCATGCCGGTCACCACTTCCAGCAGGCGGCCTGCAACGATCATGCCGCCGTTGGAGTAGCTGAGCTGCTCGCCGGGCTCGAACAAGGCGCCGCAGTTGCTCGCGAGGCCGTCGACGTAGATCTTTAGTGCGTCGCGGCCCTTGGCGTCGGGGAAGAACAGGTCGGCATCGATGCCGTTGGTGTGTGAGATCAGGTGCCGGACCAGGATCTTGTTCGCCGCGCCCGGGCCGGTCAGGGCGAATTCCGGAAGGTACTTCACCACTGGCGTGTCGAGGTCCAACAGTCCACGGTCGACCTGCCGCATGACCAGCGTGGTGGTCAGGACCTTGGTGACAGAACCGAATAGGAATCCGGTGTTGTCGCACATCGGTGCGCCGGTGGCGACGTTGCTGGTTCCATGGGCGACGACGATCTGCTCGCCGGCGTGGTGGACGCCTGCGACGTACCCGGGGACGTTGTTGGACTCGCAGTAGGCGGCGGCCTGCTCGCGGATGTGGGCTTCGACGGAGTGCAGCGCGTTGTTGTTCATGCGGAGCATCGTCGAACCCTGCCCTTGGGGCAGGGTCAAGTCCCGCGGAAGAGTAATTCTTGCTGATCGTGGTGTCAGCCGCTGATGTCAGCCCACCGTGGTGGTCTTGACCTGGCGAGACGCTGTGGCATCAGCCCCCTGAGAGTTAAGATCCGCTGCCGACCTGCGGGAAGTCCGAACGGGCGGCTTCCAGGGGGTGTGAAGTGGCTGGAGCAGCTAGTGCCGGATCAGACATCCCATGCCGTTTGACGTCAAGTGGCATGGGGGTGTGCGTGGTGTGACCAGGCGGTCGCTTCGTCGTAGGGGGTGCGGGTCTTG